>CAJXLE010000060.1 GCA_913055895.1 uncultured Bacteroidota bacterium
CTCCGCTTGTGCGGGCCCCCGTCAATTCCTTTGAGTTTCATCGTTGCCGACGTACTCCCCAGGTGGATCACTTAATGGTTTCCCTCAGCCACTAGTTACTAGGTAACCAACAGCGAGTGATCATCGTTTACAGCGTGGACTACCAGGGTATCTAATCCTGTTCGCTCCCCACGCTTTCGTGCCTCAGCGTCAGTCGTAGCCTAGACAGCTGCCTCCGCAATTGGTGTTCTGAGTTATATCTATGCATTTCACCGCTACATAACTCATTCCGCCGTCCTCGACTACACTCAAGTGATACAGTTTCAATGGCAATCCCGGAGTTGAGCCCCGGGCTTTCACCACTGACTTATACCACCGCCTGCGCACCCTTTAAACCCAATGAATCCGGATAACGCTTGCATCCTCCGTATTACCGCGGCTGCTGGCACGGAGTTAGCCGATGCTTATTCCTGTGGTACCGTCAAGCAAGGAACGAATCCTCGCTTTTCTTCCCACAGAAAAGCAGTTTACAACCCATAGGGCAGTCATCCTGCACGCGGCATGGCTGGTTCAGGCTCTCGCCCATTGACCAATATTCCTCACTGCTGCCTCCCGTAGGAGTCTGGACCGTGTCTCAGTTCCAGTGTGGGGGATAACCCTCTCAGGACCCCTAACCATCGTCGCCTTGGTGAGCCTTTACCTCACCAACTAACTAATGGTACGCATGGCCATCTGCAACCGCCGAAGCTTTAACTTATCGGTGATGCCACCCATAAGCATTATGGAGCATTAATCCGGGTTTCCCCGGGCTATTCTCCTGTTGCAGGAAGGTTCCATACGCGTTACTCACCCGTGCGCCGGTCGCTCCCGCCCGAAAGCGGGACTGCCCCTCGACTTGCATGTGTTAAGCCTGCCGCTAGCGTTCATCCTGAGCCAGGATCAAACTCTTCGTTGTAGAAAAAGTTGATATTAAATTCCTGTGCTCAATTATCTGGCAAAGATGAATGCTTCTCTTCATTACTCTATCTCAACATTTCAAAGAACCTGTATGATTGTTGTAAATCATTTCGGTGTTGTTCTTACCCCCTTCTCGTTAAAAAGGGATTGCAAAGATAAGCAGTGTAAAGTTTATATCAAAATATTTTAAAGATTTTTTTAAAACTTTTTGAAAGCCTTGCCCTATCATTCCACTCTCTCAAAAACTTAAGGCCTTCTTTACTGCTTTTGGCTTAACAATCTGTTAAAGAACTAGCGCGATTGAGAGATGCAAATATATAGCAGAAATTCATTTTACCAACAGTTTGATCCCTTTTTTTTAAAAAAAATCACATTCTGCTAGGATCCAAATCATTGCAAAACCCCCAACCTACATTACGCTTTCATCCGCGTTTAATTCTTAAATAATTGTCTTAAATTAGCACAAAACATAAAAGGCACTGGAGTTTATGGACAAAAACCTGGTAATCATACCCACATATAACGAGAAAGGCAACATCGACAGGCTGATCGACAAAATCTTCTCCCTGAAGGTCACTTTTCACATGCTGGTTGTGGACGACAACTCACCGGATGGCACCGCCGGGATTGTAAAGGAAAAACAAAAGCAATACCCCGACCGCTTGTTCCTTTTGGAAAGAGAAGGCAAACTGGGATTGGGTACCGCTTATATTACAGGCTTCAAATGGGCCATCGAACAGCGGTACGACTACATTTTCGAGATGGACGCCGATTTCTCCCACAACCCCGACGACCTGCCCCGTCTTTACAATGCCTGTGCTTACGATGGTGCCGACGTGGCGATTGGTTCAAGGTATAAAAACGGTGCCAATGTTGTCAACTGGCCCATTGGACGAATACTGATCTCCTATTTTGCCTCCCGCTATGTAAGCCTTATCACGGGAATGAAAATCAACGACACCACGGCGGGCTTCAAATGTTACAGGCGAAAAGTGCTGGAGACCATCAACCTGGATAAAATAAAACTGGTGGGATATGCCTTCCAGATTGAAATGAAGTTCGCCGCCTGGAAGTACGGTTTTCATCTTGTGGAGATCCCCATCATCTTCACCAACAGAGCGGTGGGCACATCCAAGATGAGTGGCGGCATCTTCAATGAGGCCGTATGGGGCGTGATCACCATGAAACTTAGAAGCATATTTAAAAAATACAAGAAATATGAAACATCCATTCGTGAACAACCATGATCTCGCAGGCGAACATGCTTGTTTACGAATGGTAAGTTCCATCTGACCATTAAAATGACAGACAGATGAAACCCATACTGATTGAAAATGCACATATCGTCAACGAAGGGCAGGTGCGCGGGGCTTCTGTACGCATCAAAGAGGGGAAGATCGAAAAGATATACGGCAGGGAAACCACCGTTCCGGAATCTGTGAGAAAGGAAAGCCAGGTGCTGGATGCCACCGGACTGTTGCTTCTGCCTGGCATCATCGACGACCAGGTACATTTTCGCCAGCCGGGTATGACAGACAAGGCCGACATACAGACCGAATCACTGGCAGCTGTGGCAGGCGGTGTCACCTCTTTCCTTGAGATGCCCAATACCAGACCACCGGCGGTTAACCACCGCGAACTGGAACACAAGTTTGCCGTAGCCGAAGAAGATTCATACGCCAACTACAGCTTCTACCTGGGGGCCACCAACGACAACATTGATGAAATACGCCGGATGGATCCGGCCAGGGTGTGCGGTGTTAAAGTCTTTATGGGCTCTTCCACCGGCAACATGCTGGTTGATGACCAGCAGGCCCTCGAGCGCATCTTTGCCGAAGCTCCCGGCATTGTTGCCTGTCATTGTGAGGACGAACAAACCATCCGCAACAACACCCAGTATTACAGGGAGCAATACGGGGATGACATTCCCATCGACCACCATCCCATCATAAGAAGTGAACAGGCATGCTATCTTTCGTCCTCACGCGCAGTGGCCCTGGCAAAAAAGCACGGTGCCCGGCTGCATGTGCTTCATCTCAGCACCGCACGCGAGCTGGAACTATTTGAAGCCCGTCATTACGATGGCCAGAAAAAGATTACGGCCGAGGCCTGCGTCCATCACCTGTGGTTTCACCAGGGCGACTATGAGGAAAAGGGCACCCGCATCAAATGGAACCCGGCCATCAAGACAAAGAATGACCGCGACCGCCTGAGGGAAGCCCTTCTGAACAACCGAATAGATGTGGTGGCTACCGACCATGCCCCACACCTTGCCCAAGAAAAGGACCAGCCCTACCTGCAGGCACCATCCGGAGCCCCCATGGTACAACATTCCCTCCAGGCTATGCTGGAACTGCATCATGAGAATGTCCTGACCCTGGAAACACTGGTCGACAAGATGTGCCATACCCCGGCCGACCTTTTCCACATCAGCCAAAGGGGATACATACGGGAGGGGTACTGGGCCGACCTGGTGCTGGTCAATCCCCGCAAACCCCACCAGGTGAATGCCGACAACATACGCTATAAATGCGGATGGTCGCCCATGGAAGGTCACACTTTCCGCAGTTCCGTCACACATACCCTGGTCAACGGACAAATCGTATATGAACATGGACATTTCACCGGTAGACAAAGCGCCGCCAGGCTCGCCTTCAAGCCATAACAACCATGGCCTGGAGCGCCTTTCAGCCGTCCTGGCCATTTTTCTCGTGGTTGCCGCTTTCACGGGCTGCCGAGATGCATGGGAAGAAAAGGAAGAGCACAACCTGAAGACCGATTCCCTTGCCAATCGCTACCACTCCATTGCCGATTCCATCAATTATGGAGTGGTAATCAAAAGCCGGGATACATCCGACAACTGGCAGAAAAAGTGGCTGAAAAGCTTCGACCGGGAGCAATTCGTGGACTTCATCTTTGAAGCCGTATACGAGGAGCGGCTGCAAGCCTACGATTATTTTACACAAAAACCCCTTTCCGTGAAGGCCGTGAAGGACCTTGAGGCCAGGGATGATTTCAGGCGTTCGCGCGTTGGTAAGCTCCAGTTCAAGGAGCGCTGGTATTTTAATACGTCGAGCCTTCAGATGGTCAAGGAAGTGTATGGCGTCATGCTGGCATACGAGGTATACCGGGATGATGGCACCTTCCGTGGTTACAAACCCGCTTTTATGGTCAGGCTGCCTGCTAACCTAAAACAATAAACAACATGAAAATATTGATCGTGGACCAGGTGCATCCCATCCTTACCGAAAGGTTGGAGGAAAAAGGTCACCACCCCGAATACAGACCATCCATCGGTCCTGATGAGATCCGTCGGAGCATAGGAGATTACCAGGGCCTTGTGATCAGAAGCAAGATGCACATCGACCGGGAGCTGATCGACCGTGCCGGACAGCTGCAATTCATCGTACGGATGGGTTCGGGAATGGAAAACATCGACTTCCCCTATGCCCACAGCAGGGACATTGCATGCATGAACACCCCGGAGGGAAACAGGGACGCAGTGGGCGAGCATGCCCTGGGCTTGTTGCTGGGACTGATGAACAGAATGGGTGCAGCCAGCCAGGAGGTCAAATCAGGCATATGGAAAAGAGAAGCCAACCGGGGAACTGAGCTCAAAGGCAAAACCATCGGCATCATAGGCTTTGGCAATACAGGCAGTGCCTTTGCCCGGAAGATAAGCGGGCTGGACTGCCACATACTGGCCTGCGACAAATACAAATTCAACTATGGAGGCCACCACGTAAAGGAAACAACAATGAAAAATATATTTGACCAGGCCGATGTGCTGAGCCTCCATGTACCCCTGACACAGGAAACAAGGTACCTGGTGAACAACAATTTCATGGAAAAATTCCGCAAGCCTATTGCCCTGATCAACACCTCCCGCGGGGCTGTTGTCAACACCAGCCACCTGGTGGATAACCTGCACAAGGGAAAGGTTCTGGCTGCAGGGCTCGACGTTCTCGAATACGAAAGCAGCACTTTTGAAGAGTTGCACCAGAACCAGGATTTGCCCGGCCACCTCAGGGAACTGGCAGACATGGACCAGGTGATGCTCACCCCCCATGTAGCAGGCTGGACCCACGAATCCTATTACAGGCTGTCTGAGATCGCAGCCATTAAGATCCTTCGATATACCGGTCAGACGACTCCATGAGAAACTGTGCCGTGTGCCGGCTCCTCTGCTCCACCAGCACGCTGCGACCCTGCTGGATGGAATCGAGCACCTTGTCGTTGTAATGCCTGACAGTAATCAGCTGAAGGTTTTTGTTGTACAGCACCCTGAACTCCTTCTTCAAATCCTCCATCAATTGTTCCACTTTCCTGGGATGCTCATCGAGACACACCGTAAAATTCAGGGCTGAATTCTGCATCATGTTAACCTGCAACCGGTGTTTGGCGAAAAGCCCGTAAATCTTACTTAAACGTTCCTCGACCACAAAGGAAAAATCCTTGGGAAGTATGGATATGAGCACCTGTCGGGGTTTAAGGATATAGATGGGTTTATCCCCGTCGTAAGCTTCCTGGGTGCTGATCCAGGTACCCGGCTGTTCAGGTTCAATGAAAGAACGCACGTTCAGCGGGATGCCCTTGTTTTGCAGGGGCTTAATGGTCTTGGGATGGATGATCTTTGCCCCATAATAGGATAGTTCCAGGGCTTCGTGGTAGGAAATTTTTTCCAGCTTCTCAGCCCCGGAAAAAAACCTGGGATCGGCATTGAGCACACCGGGCACATCCTTCCATATCACCACCTGACTGGCATTAAGAATATTGGCCAGGATGGCAGCGGTGTAATCGGAGCCTTCCCGTCCCAGGCTGGTGCTCCAACCTGCCCGGGTTCCTCCAATAAAACCCTGGGTTAAAATGACCTCCCCGGGTGCAGCCTGAAAAACATCTTCCACCAGGGGTTGTGTCTGCAACCAGTCGACCCGGGCTTCCCGGTAAAGGTCATCGGTGATCAGACAATTGCGAACATCTACCCAACGGCAATTTACCCCCGCACGGTTCAGATAAGCCGATACTATGCTGGTGGAAAGCAACTCACCCGTACATATCACCTGGTCGTAGAGAAAGTCATAATCCTCCCTGTGGTGATCGAATGCCTCCTGCAACTGTAAAAAATAGCCTCCGGCAACTTCGCGAACCGGATCTTTCTCATCAAACAGGGCATCCATGATCTGCCAGTGATAGTCCTTTATCTGCCTGAGCCTGTCGTCAAAGGCTTGCCGATCGTGGCGGTGGATATGCTGCACCAGCTCTTCCAACTGGTTGGTGGTCTTTCCAAAAGCCGAAAGCACCATCACTCCCGCCTCATTGCGCGAGACCAGAATGTTTTTAAGATTTTCCACGCCTTCGGGATTTTTCACCGAAGCGCCTCCAAATTTATAAATCACCATAATGAAAAATATTTTTCCTCCCGGCACAAATTTGCATACAAAAATTCTGATATTTGTACTTAGAGGGTGTTATTCATTCCACTTTTTTTATGAAATTCTTGAACCAAAATCCAAAATTCAACCACAATTTTGTAAATTGTGATAAAATCCCTGGTTATGAAACAATACAGGATTACGACCCTCAATGAATTCATCATTCGCAGGCAGGCCAACATACCTTATGCCAAGGGGGAGTTATCGCGATTGCTTCATCACATAGGCATTGCGGCAAAAGTGGTCAACAAAAAGGTCAACAAAGCCGGTCTCGTGGATGTCCTGGGTGCTGCAGGAAGCGAAAACATCCAGGGTGAAATCCAGCAAAAACTGGATGTTTTTGCCGACATGCAGTTTACCACCGCCCTGAAGGACAGCGGGGAATGCTGCGGCATTGCTTCTGAGGAAAACCAGGAGATCATCACCTTCGACGATGACCTGGCCAACGATGGCAAATATATTGTAACGATGGATCCCCTGGACGGATCATCCAACATTGATGTTAACGTGTCGATCGGCACCATCTTCTCCATCTACAAACGCCTGTCGCCCCGCGGACATAAGGCTGAAGAACGCGACTTCCTGCAGCCCGGCAACCGGCAAATTGCTGCAGGGTATGTCGTATACGGCTCCTCCACCATGCTGGTCTACACCACCGGAAGGGGGGTCAATGGTTTCACCCTTGATCCGTCTATCGGCGAGTTCTGCCTTTCGCATCCCGACATACAAACACCTCAGGACGGAAAAATTTACTCCATCAACGAGGGCAACTACGCCAACTTTCCCGAAGGGGTAAAAAGGTATGTCGACTACTGCAAGGAAAAAGATGCCGCAACCCAACGCCCCAAGAAATCCCGCTATATTGGCTCACTCGTAGCGGATTTTCACAGGAACCTGCTGAAGGGGGGCATTTTCATGTACCCGCCTACTGAAAGCTCACCCTCCGGCAAGTTGCGCTTGATCTACGAGTGCAACCCCATCGGCTTCCTTGCTGAACAGGCCAACGCAATAGCCTCGGACGGCAGAAACCGGATACTGGATATTGAGCCCCAAAACCTGCATCAAAGGGTACCCTTTTACACAGGCTCGAGAAACATGGTGAGAAGGGCAGAACGATTTCTGCAGGAAACATCAGCCCGTGTGGGTAAAAACAGCGGCTGATAAATTTTCTTGGAACCCCGTAAGCGGCGATGGGCTCATCACCGGATAAAAAAAACCGGAAACACACCTTACCACAACGGAGCATGCCTGAATGAGGAGCTTATCTTTTTATAAGAGATCTTATATTACGGTATAAATCATGTCCAAATCAAGAGCCTCCATACTTCCACAAGTGGCCCTTATACACCGAATTTAGGCAGACACCTCTAAAAGAAAGCGCCTTTTGCCTAATGATCAATTAGAATATAATCAAATAAACCTGCATGCAGGTACAAATGCATTCCGGCACTGGCCCGTGCATCTTTTCCTGTTAGCTAACCAGGACCTGCACAATAAATTTTTATGCCGTAAGTTGTAAAATAATTTAACGGCCTTGTTTAATTTTGGCGCGTCAAATATCTTTTGGAAAAAAGTGCAGTTAGAGGAAATATCAAAAAAATATCAGGATCATTCGCGGGTCGGTGCTTTCATACAGTCGATGGACGATGGGTACAACGTCCACCTAAAGGGAATGGTGGGTTCACTATTCAGTGCTTTTACTTCAGGTGCATCCCGCCGGCTTAACCGTCCCTTTTTCTTCATTCTTAAAGACAAGGAGGAAGCCGCCTATTTCTACAACGACCTGCAGAACCTGATGGGTGACGAAGATGTTCACTTCTTTTCATCCACCTACAAACGATCCATCCAGTTTGGGCAGGAAGACCCCACCAACATCATCCTGCGGACAGAAGTGCTGAACGCCCTGCGCAACGACGAAAACCCCCTGATCGTCAGTTACCCGGAGGCCATCGTTGAAAAGGTGGCAGGCCGCCAGCAAATGGAACAGAACACCCTTGTGATCCACCAGGGCGAACAGATCTCTACCGAATTTCTCAACGATATGTTGTTCGAATACCAGTTCGAACAGGTTGATTTCGTCTATGAACCAGGACAATTCTCCGTTCGCGGAAGCATTGTCGACATTTTTTCTTTTTCTGACGACCATCCCTACCGCATCGATTTCTTTGGAGAGGAAGTAGAATCCATCCGCACTTTTGAGGTGGAAAACCAGCTGTCCCTCCAGAAATTGGAAAAGGCAACCATCCAACCCCGGCTTTACAACGGCGATCCCAACACATCCCGTTGGCAGTCGCTTTTCGCGTTCATGGACCAGCAAACCCTGCTGTGCTTCAACGATTATCAGTATATAAAGGAACGCCTGGGGGAGATCTTCGACCGGACCCTGGAGAACAACCCCGACAGGGAGATTGAATCCTACATCATCTCCCGAAAGAATTTTGAATCGGGAACAAAAAGCTTCCAAAAAGTCGAATGCGGCCACCGACAACATTTTGAGCAGGCCGTGGAAATCCAAATAGAGGCATCGCCCCCGCCAGCTTTTAACAAAAACTTCGACCTGCTCTCGGAAAACCTGCTTACAAACCAACAGGAGGGTTACTCCAACTACATCTTATCAGATAATGAAAAGCAATTTGAAAGGCTGAAGGCCATCTTCCAGGATATCAATCCCCAGGTGGAATTTACCCCGGTGATCAAGACCCTTCACGAGGGTTTCATCGACCACCACATGAAGATGTGCTGCTATACCGACCACCAGATCTTTGGGCGTTACCATAAATACCAGATCAAGTCGGGCTTCTCCAAAAAGGAACGACTCAACATTGAAGAGCTCAACAACCTGCACCCGGGCGATTATGTGGTGCATGTAGATCATGGAATAGGCAGGTTTGGCGGACTCGAAAAAATTGAGGTCAACGGGAAGACCCAGGAAGCTGTTCGCCTTATCTACCGCGACAACGACATACTGTACGTAAACATCCATTCGCTTCATAAAATATCCAAGTACAAAAGCAAGGATCTCACCCCTCCTAAAATCTATAAGCTGGGCTCGGCTGCCTGGAAGAACCTGAAGAACAAGACCAAGAGCAAGGTCAAAGACATCGCCAGGGAGCTCATACAGCTTTATGCCAGGCGCATGGAAAAGGAGGGCTTCCAATTTAGCGGCGACACCTACCTTCAACAGGAACTGGAATCTTCCTTTATCTATGAGGACACCCCCGACCAGCTGGCAGCCACCAAAGCAGTGAAGCAGGACATGGAGTCGGAAGTCCCCATGGACCGACTTGTATGCGGGGATGTGGGTTTTGGCAAGACTGAAGTGGCCGTGCGTGCAGCTTTCAAGGCTGTAGCCGACAGCAAACAGGTGGCCATCCTGGTGCCCACCACCATCCTGGCCCTCCAGCATTATCAAACCTTCACCGAACGACTCAGGGAATTTCCCGCCAACATAGAACACATCAGCCGGCTGAGAAGTCACAAAAAACAGAAGGAGGTCAAAGAAAAACTGGCAGCCGGGCAGGTGGATATCGTCATCGGAACCCACCGGCTCATCGGCAAGGACATCAAATTCAACAACCTGGGCCTTCTCATTGTCGATGAGGAACAAAAATTCGGGGTCTCGGTCAAGGAAAAACTCAAAAACCTGAAGCTCAACGTGGATACCCTGACCCTCACGGCCACGCCCATACCGCGAACCCTGCAGTTTTCACTCATGGGCGCGCGCGACCTGTCGATCATCCATACCCCGCCGCCCAACCGATATCCCATAGTCACGGAAGTGCATCCTTTCAACGAGGACATCATCCGCGAGGCCATTGAATTCGAGTTTCAACGCGACGGGCAGGTCTTCTTTATCAACAACCGCATAGAAAACATCTATGAGGTAGAAAAGCTGGTTAACCGGATACTTCCAAGCGTGAGAACGGTTGTAGCTCATGGCCAAATGGAAGGGGCCAAACTGGAAAAGATCATGATGGATTTCATCAACCATGAGTATGACGTGCTGATCGCCACCACCATCATAGAGTCGGGACTCGACATACCCAACGCCAACACCATGGTCATCAACGAGGCCCAAAACTTTGGGCTTAGCGACCTGCACCAGTTGCGTGGAAGGGTGGGAAGGTCCAACAAAAAGGCCTTCTGTTACCTCCTGGCACCACCCATGACAGCCGTCACCCAGGAAGCCCGCAGGAGGCTCAATGCCATCGAAGAATTTTCCGAGCTGGGCAGTGGTTTCAACATTTCCATGCAGGACCTGGACATCAGGGGAGCAGGCAACCTGCTGGGCAAGGAGCAAAGCGGTTTTATTGCCGATATCGGCTTTGAAACATACCAGCGCATATTGAACGAAGCCCTCCAGGAACTCAAAGAAAATGAGTTTCAAAACCTCTACCAGGAAGAAAAGAAAGAAGCCGTCGAGAAGCAAAAACAGCAAGAACAATTTATATACGACTGTCAGATCGAAACCGACCTGCAGATACTTTTCCCCGACGATTATATTCCCAACGTCACCGAACGAATCAATCTGTACCGGGAACTGGACAGCATTGAAAATGAAGACGACCTGAAACGCTTCGAGGAAAAACTGCGCGACCGCTTCGGCCCCCTTCCCGAACCCACCAGCGAGCTGCTGAACGTGGTGAGAATGCGCTGGCATGCCATCGTGCTTGGTTTTGAAAAAATACTGATCAAAAACAACACCATGGTCATCCATTTTATCGCCAACCAGGAATCGCCCTATTATCAGTCGTCCGTTTTCAGCAGCATCCTGCATTATGTACAAAGCCATCCCCGGGAGTTCCAGCTTAAAGAAGGGAAAAAGCTCACCATGAGCATCGACCAGGTCGACAACATCAATAAGGCCCTGAGAATATTAGAAAATATGAGAGAAAATTTATAATTTTGACCGGCTTACACACCACTACACCCTTGAACTTAGCCTTGGACATAGGAAATTCAGCCGTTAAAGCCGGCTTTTTGGGGGAGAACGGGCTTATCAAATCTTTCAGGTTCAGCAGTTTTAACTACCAGCGCCTGAACGCCATTTTGGCCCGCTACCATCCGGAAAATGCCATTGTTTCCTCGGTCAGGAAAGAAAACATCCCTGGTGAAGACCGGTTCATGCGCCAATTCAGAAAAGTGCTGGTGCTGTCCCATCAAACACCCCTTCCCATCAAAAACTTGTACGAAACCCCGGAGACACTTGGTCTCGACCGCCTGGCAGGAGTGGCCGGGGCACACAGCCTTTTTCCCCACAACCCTGTATTGGTCATAGATGCAGGGACCGCTATAACCTACGATCTGATCGATGATCACGGCAACTATACCGGGGGCAACATCTCCCCGGGAATGACACTGCGCTTTCACTCCCTTCACCAGGCAACAGATCGCCTGCCCCTTATCAAACCCGGGGAAAACAACGCCACCCTGGGTAAAAACACCCGCGAAGCCATCGCTGCCGGCGTTCAAAATGGCATCATTTATGAAATGAATCAATATATTGAACAATTTAAAGCCACCTACCCAACGTTAAAGGTATTGCTTACGGGTGGGGATTGCTTTTTCTTTGATAATAAATTAAAATATCACATCTTTGTAGAACCCAATTTGATACTTATTGGTTTGAACGAAATCCTGAAATTCAATATTTATGCAAGGTAAACTGACATTCATTGCCAGTCTTCTGGTTTTACTGACCATATCCTCCTTTGGACAAAAAAACACCTTATCTCCCTATTCACGGTATGCCCTGGGAGAATTGGTTGAGCAGAGCTATGGTAGCAACATCGGGTACGGCTCCATCTCCTCAGGTTTGCGGGCCGATGACGTGATCAACTACTCCAACCCGGCTTCATATACAGCCCAGGATACCAACAGCTTCATCTTCGACCTGGGCATGTCTGCCCGCTCAGTTCTCCAAAAAAATACCAGTCAAAATGTAAACCGCAAAACCATAGGTTTTGACCACATAGCTATTGGTTTTCCTGTTATAAACTGGTGGAAAAGCAGCATAGGGGTGGTGCCCCTGAGCCACGTCGGCTACTCGGTTGAGGAATCCATTAAAACAGGAACCATCGACGAAAAAGTTACACGATACGACGGCAAAGGGGGGATACGCCAGTTCTATATCGGCAATGCCTTCGACCTGACGGATAACCTGAGCCTGGGTGTAAACTACTTCTACGTTTTTGGGAACAACTCTTTCACATCGGCATCTTTCCTTCCTGAAGATCAATACAGCGGACAGTTTAAAAAAGAACTGACCACCTATCTCTCCGGCAACCGTTTCCAGCTGGGTCTGCAATACCGGTGGCAGCTTCAAAACAACAACACCCTCACTGCCGGGGCCAGCTACGATCTGCCGGCCAACATGTCGCTTAAGAGAGACCGCAAATTCTTCTCCTATTATCAATACACCACCAGCGAAGGCATACCCCAACAGGATACCATCGACCAGGTGAAATCAACCAATACCACCTCCATGCAGTACCCGTCAGGCTACAACGTGGGCTTCACCCTGAAAAATCCCAAAATCATCGCAGGAGCTGACTTCAAGTATCAAAACTGGTCGGATGTGGATGAATTTGGGAACCTCTCCGACAGCTATTCCCTGAATGCGGGGCTGCAATATACACCTGACCGCGAAGCATTGAGAAGCTATCTCAAAAGGGTCAATTACCGCATAGGAGGATTTTACAAACAATCTTATCTGAATATAAATAATCAGCAGCTGGAAAATTATGGCATAACATTTGGATTAGGTATACCGTTGAAATACAATAAAACCAAATTCAACCTGTCGCTGCAGCTGGGCAGAAGGGGTACCACCGACAACAACCTGGTGGAGGAGGATTATGCCATATTGAACTTTAACATTACCTTCTACGACTTTTGGTTTATCAAACAAAAATATCAATAACCCTAAAACGCGCAAAGATGAAAAACTCAGGAAAATTACTGCTGACGCTACTGATAGCTGCCATTTCCACGGTGCATGCTTTCGGCCAAACTGGAGCCGAAGAAGGGTCCAGGTTTGGTAGTGGAAAAGACAGCATCCGTTGTCTGAAAAACCTCTCGCTCTATGCGGAATTTTACAAGCAAAACAATTACGAGGATGCCATAGAGCCCTGGACCATCGTTTATAATGAATGCCCCAAGGCTACCAAGAACATCTATCTCCATGGTGAAAATATGATCACCGACGCCATTGAGAATGCCGAAAACCAGGAAAAAAAGACAAAGCTGCTCGACAGCCTGATGCAGTTGTACGACAAGCGCATCAACTATTTCGATCAGCGTGGATTTGTCCTGGGTAAAAAAGGCCTGGACTACATTGAGTATTCAGAAAACTCCATTGACAATTTCAAGAAAGGCTACGACATCTTAAAGGAATCCATCAAGCTTAGGGGCAATGAATCGAGCCTGGCCGTGCTGGTTGTTTATTTGAACACCACCAGTACCCTGTTCAAAAACGATGAGCTGTCGACCGAAACCATGCTCAGCAATTATTCCAAGACCCATGGTATGGTTGAAAAGCAACTGGAAAAGAACCCCGGCAGCAGCCGTTACCAGAAAGCCATCGAGACCCTCGACAAGATTTTTGAAGCCAGTGGTGCCGCCACCTGCGACAACCTGGTGGAGCTTTACAAACCCAGGTTTGAAAAGGATAAGGACAACAAGGAACTGATCAACAAGATCATCCGGATGCTGGAGGACTCCAAATGCGGCGACAGCCCCTTCTATATGACGGTCAAAACCCGTCTCAACGAGATCGAGCCCACGGCCAAGAGGGCACATGAGCTGGCACAGATGAACTACCAGGATAAAAAGATCGATAAAGCCATACAATACTTCAAACAGGCCATCGACCTGCAGGATGACAAGGTGGAGCAAGCCTCTTACTATATGCAGATGGCTACCATCAACTACGAAGACCTGGATGACATGCCTCAGGCACGATCCTACGCAAGGAAAGCCATCGAGCTGGATCCCGAAAACGGACGCCCCTACATCCTGATAGGAAGGCTGTATACCGAATCCGTAGAACAGTGCGGCGGAGATGATTTCGAGAAAAAAGCCGTCCTCTGGGCTGCTGTGGATAAGTTCCAGAAGGCCAAAGAAGTGGACTCATCCCTGGCCGAAGAAGCCAATGGATACATCAACTCTTACAAACCTCGTTTTCCTGATAAGAAGAGCATCTTTTTCCACAATTACCAGATTGGTGACACATATCAAGTAGGTTGCTGGATCAATGAAACGACAACGGTTAGAACATCTGAATAACATACCTTCCTTTATCAGACTATTGGCTGTAATAATCCCGCTACTTGGCGGGATTATTATATTATCCGGCGGGTGTGACAACAGCATCGAAAAAATCAAGCTCCTGAACCAGGAGGTGGATTTTCCCGATCAGTCGATGACCGATGCAGAGATCATCCACTCCAAACACGGAATGGTGAAAGTAAGGGTGACCGCCCCGAAAATCAACCGCTACCAAAGCGTGGAAGAACCCCATACCGTATTCCCGCAAGGTCTGACCGTGCTGTTCTACGACAGCACCATGAGCGTGGAATCAAAAATCTCCGCCAACTATGCCATCTATCATGAACCCGATGAATTGTGGGAAGCCAAAAACGACGTGGTGGCCATCAACAACGAGGGAGATACACTGAACACCGAATACCTGGTGTGGCGGCAGGACAAAGAGATCATCTACACCGACCGCTACGTGCGAATTACCACCAAAGACGGCATCATCCACGGAAAAGGGTTTGAAGCCAACCAGGATTTCACCGATTATGAGATCAAAGAAACCAGTGGAACCATAGAAGTTGAAGATGAGTAAAAAACCCGTTCATTTTCTCGAAGTTATCTGGATACTGGTGGCCGTGGCCTGTTTTATCCTGGGCATCAAAACTGCTATCGAAAACCGAATGAACAACAGCCTGATGTTTTTCATCTTTACAGCCATTGCCATTACCATGTACGCCCTGAGAAGATACATGCGCCAAAACAACTCATCTTCCTGATTTTACAGGGGAGCCGGATAGAAAAAGAATTTCAGGCATATTGACATAAAACCACATAAAAATTTCTATATTCGTAGCTTTGTAAACCAAAAGCTAAAAACCACTCAATAAAATCACAATCAATGGCTACATTAGAAAGAATTAGAAACCGAGCTGGAGTTTTGGTAGGCGTTGTAATTGGAATGGCCTTGCTTGCCTTTGTACTGGGAGATTTGTTCTCGCAGGGAGGGGCTGCTTTCCAGGGCGATCGCTTTGAGATTGCAGAGATATCAGGGAAATCAGTCTCTTACAAGACCTTTCGCAACGAGGTGGAAGAACTTACCGAGATCAACAAATTTTCGCAGGGCCAGTCGTCTATCGATGCTGAAACCCGCGAACAGATACGCCAGCAGGTTTGGGACCGTATGACACGCGAGTACATCATGTCCGATGAATACGAAGAACTTGGCATCGCAGTGAGTTCAGAAGAACTGTGGGACATGGTCCAGGGAGAAAACATCCATCCAATGATCCGCCGGATCTTCACCAATCCCGAAACAGGCCAGGTCAACAGCATGGCCATCATCCGTTTCCTCAAAAGCTATGACCAGGATCCCACCGGGCAGAGAAGGGCATACTGGCTCTACCTGGAAGACCAAATGATGCGGGAGAGAAGGTTCACCAAGTTTTCCAATCTCATCACCAAAGGCCTGCATGTTAGTGCACCCGAAAGCAAGCAATTGGCCCAACTCAGCAGCAAGCGGGTAGACTTTAATTTCGTGATGCAGAATTTCTCGGCCATCCCCGACAGCCTGGTGACCATCACCGACGACGAGCTGGAAGAATACTACGAGAACCACAAGGAGTCATACCGGCAATCGGCCAACCGCGATATTGAATATGTAGCTTTTGATATCGAACCCACGGAGAAAGACGTCGACGCGGCCAGGGAATATATAAACAAAACGGTGAATGATTTCAGGAAGACTCCCGACAACAAGGAATTTGTCAACCTGAACAGCGACATCCAGTTTGACGAGACCTATTACAAAAAGGAAGAACTGTCCGACTCCATAGCCGATTTCATGTTCGCGGCCCAGCCAGGTGATATGTACGGACCCTACCGGGAGGAAGAGACCTTTAAGCTTTCCAAACTCACGGATATCAAATACCTGCCCGATTCGGTAAGGGCCC
>CAJXLE010000061.1 GCA_913055895.1 uncultured Bacteroidota bacterium
CCTGCTGCCAGGGATGCTTTTAAGCAATTGCTGGCTCAGGATCATTCTTCAGCTGAAGCGCATTTCTACATGGCCCTGGTGCAATTGGAGATGGACAGGGAGGAGAAAGCGCTTTATCATTTTGAGGAGGTCTTATATGATGGCCCTTCGCTTTATTATGACCAGGCCCTTTGGTATTCCGCTCTTACCCTGATGAAAGCCGGTCGCCTGGAAGAGGCAGGGCCTTTCTTTCGAAAACTGAAAGATCAAAAGGGATGGAAAAACGAAGAGGCCGCTTCAATCCTCAAAACGTTTGTCTGACACGTTTTTTCCTTTTTCTTATTATCAGCAACAGCAGTGCTACCATCACCACCACGGTTCCGGCACCTGCCCACCAAATCCATGAGGGTGTATAGAGGGCCGACTGGTCGCCGATGAGGATATATCCTGCCCAGAAATAAGGATGGGCATGCAGCGGGTCGGCATTGTCCAGGAATTTGAGTTTGGCTTCGCGCAGGGCTTCGTCCTTGCTTTTGCCTTTGGCAATGGCCCGGTAGAAATACTCCATCAGCCGTATGCTGGAGTTGTCTTCCACGGGCCACATGGTCATGACAATGGACGGGCAGCCTGCGTATTTGAACCCCCTGGCCAGGCTTATGACACCTTCTCCCTTTTCCAGCTTGCCGGTACCGGTGTTACAGGAGCTCAAGACGGCCATCCGGCTGTCGAGGTTCATGCTGTATATCTCGTAGGTGTTCAAAAAGCCGTCCTCTCCGGAGTTGCCCTGCTGGGTGAAAGCCATCTTGGAGTACATGGGGTTTTGGTCGTTGACCAGGGTGTGCATGGCCAGGTGGAGGATGTCGTAATGGGAGGATGTCTCCTTGAATCGTTTCTCGGTGGCTTCGTAATCCGAATAAATATCCCCGCGGATGATTTCGGTGATGCGGCGTGCCTCCTTTTTGATGCCTTTCAGGGGATAGAGTTTCTCCCTGTATTGCTGACGGGTGGGCGATTCAAACTCGGTGACCGTCTCCATGTTTTCATAGGTGGGGGCAAATGCTGCCAGCTTGTTGCCCTCTTTGTCCTTGCTTTCTGTCTGGTTGTAGAGCACTTTGGCCGAATAAGAGTAGCCGATTTGGTGGTCGCGCATCAGGTAGGCCAGTTGACCATACTGAATGCCATTGAATGACTGCTTTTTGGTCACCAGCACTTCAAATGGAATATAGGAGAGGACATCGTCGGGTATGATGGTGAGTTTTTTTCCTTTGGTCAAATCCAGCGGGGCCACCAGTTTTTTGTGCAATCCGTGGGCCAGGGATTGGTAGTTGCTAAAATTTTTTGTCCCGTGGTTGGAGAAGTTGCGGTTTGAGAGAAAATTGCGAAGCTCCATGATTTTTTGGGCCAGGGTGGAGTCGACGGGGGAGGTGAATAATTCGGATTGTTGTTTTTCGATGCGGAAAGCATACAGGCTGTCCTGTCCCAGTACATATTCCACCAGGATTTCGTTCGACTGCATGCGGTCCTGTACCTGCGGCAGGGAGAGGATCTCCTGGTTGTATTTGAGTGAGTAGTAACGGGGGTATTCGGTTTCGAACCTGGCTACCAGTGCTTCGTATTCTTTTTGCAGGCTGAACATCTCATCGCTCCAGTAGTCTATTCGCTTCTCGTCGGGATTTTGCTTTTTCCGCTCCTCAAATATGAGCTCTTCATAGGTCCATATGCGTTTTTTCAGGTTGTTTTCCTTTTTCCGCAAGCTGTCGGGAATGTTGCCCAGCTGCAGGGCCTGGTTGCTTTGCATGGATTCGTAGAGCACTGCTGCTTTGCTGCCTTCGGCGTAACGGAAGGCCTCCCTCAGGTATTGTTTTTTACCGGTGTAGCGGTGCAGTTTGCGTGCCGTTTGCAGGGCATTCAGGTATGTCTCCCGCTGGTTGGCTGTAAGCGACAGTTTGCTCTCCTGGCTTTGGTAGCCGGTTCGAAGCTGGCGTATCACTTCCAGGGCCAGGTTGTAGGTTTTAAGTGCTGCCTTTAGCTTATCGGTCTGGTGGGCCTGCATCGATCCAAGAAGACTGGCTTTTCTCTTCAGTATGCTCAGCAGCCTGACCCTGGAGAGCACCTGGTCCGGCTCGGGGTTGGCCTGGATGGTGGTGTCGCTGAAACTTTCGGAGAGGGCTCCAAGGGCTTTTTGAAAATAATTTAAGGCTTTTATCGTATCTTTTTGAAGAGATTTTAAGAAACCAATATTTTCGTAACAACGGGATGTTTCCGGGTGAACCAGGCCAAGTGTGTTTTTATAAATTTTTAGGGACTGCCGAAAAGATTTTTCTGCCTCCTTGTTTTGGTTGTGTTTTAGCTTTATCAACCCAAGGTTTACATAATAGGATCCCAATGATTGGGAATCGGAGCCTTGACTTTTTATTTCCAGGGAGATGGCTTTGTTGATGAAATTTTCTGCTTTGTTAACTTCATCGATCTCATAGTAAGCATTGGCTAAGTTGTTATAAGATGCAGGTAGAAGCTCAATATTTATTTTCTTTTTAAGCTCAATGCTTTTTTTATGGTAATCAATAGCTCCTGCGGCTTTGTTTTGATTTTTAAGCATGATGCCCAGGTTGTTGTACACCATGGCCATGCGGTCCATGTTGTTGATGGAGTCCTTCCTGAGCAGGTTTAAGGCCTGCTGGTAATACTTCCTTGCCTTTTCATAATCGCGTTGAAGGGTGTAGATGTTGGCCATGTTCTGGTAGTTGGTGGCCGTTTTTCTCACCCCCACGCTGTTGGATGAGGAGTAGATCCTGTCGGCCTTGTCATAGTACTCCAACGCCTTGTCCATCTTGCCCTGCATCTTGTATGCCACCCCCAGGTTGACATAGGTGTGGCCTATGTTGGGATGGTCCTCCGGATATTGTTTTTGCTTCAGGTTGAGTGCGCGTAGAAAAGTCGCCCTGGCTTCCTCGAGGTTTCCCTCCCGGGCCTCCTGTATGCCCCGCTCCTTGATAGATTGAATGGAATCCTGCAAGGAAGTATTGCCTGGTTTGGTGGCATCCTGTGACCAGGCTTGAGGCCGGGATGCCAGCAGTGAGAGCATCAAAAAAAGGAGAAAAGATGGAAAAAGCCTTCGGAGCATAGGGTTTGGATTTTGACATCCTTAGAATACAAAAATAACAAAAAGCGTGGTAATTGCCAATTGTTAAAATTTTTTATATTGATTGCCAATCATTTATATTTTTTTTGAAAAAATTTTTTCCAAAAAGGGGTTACCTTTTGCCTTCGGATGGGATATATATATGAAAGCATTTCCATCAGAAAATGATTTCAAATTGACTTGATGATTGAATGAATAATCGTCCCCCCGTGGACATAAACATAAAAAAAGGATCATAAAACAAGTAAAACAGTGACCAAATACCGAAAATACCGCTTGATTCAGTGATGTGGTAACTGTCTGTTTATCAGAAAATAATGTTGTATTAATAGAGAAATTCAAATAAACCATAAGAAACCAACAAAAACCATAAGCCATGAAAACCAAAGCCCAAAACTTACAGGAACAAAAGAACCAACAGGTCGATCTTTTTGAACAATTCAGTAACAACCGTCTGGACCACAGCGAAATGTTTGCCGTGCGCGGTGGGGACAATGATGGTGGCAGCCATGCCGACGTCCAGGAAGACGGTTTCAACTAACCCTTTGAAATCAGGTTATTTAAAAAATTTAAAGAATTACAAAAAACCAGAACAATCAACCACAAAAAATATTGAGCCATGAAAACCAGAAACCAACACACCCAACAGACAGACCTTTTTGAACAATTTGAAAACAACCGTCTGAATCACAGTGAAATGTTTGCCGTACGCGGTGGAGACAATGATGGCGGCAGTCACGCCGATGTCCAGGAAGACGGTTTCAACTAGAAATTCCAATCACTAAACAGAACCGGTTGACAAAACAGTCAACCAACAACCAACAACCAACACAAGTTTAATTCACCAAAAATCCATCATCATGAATGCATATGATCAAATAGAAGCTTATATTCAGGGTGACCTGACCGCCGAGGAGACGCGTGAATTTGAGCATACCCTCGACCAGAGCCAGGAGCTTGCCGATGAATATCAGCTTAGAAAAGACATTGAGGATGCCCTGATGGATGATGATCTGATGGAACTGAAGCATCAGGTTCGCGACATCATGGAAGAAAAAGACCCGCATCCGCTGGTTTGGTTTAAACGAAAAGCCGTAAGGGGAGCCCTCGTGGGAGCACTGGTGCTTTCTCTCAGCAGCCTTGGCTATTATGCAGCCCAGCTTCACAGCGTACCCACCACGGAAGAGGTTTTCCACAAGTATTATCAACCCTATTCAGTAACCATCACCGACAGGTCCGGCAGCGATGAGATCAACACCTTGCTGACCAGTGCCATGGAAAGATACAAAGAGCGTGATTACGACCAGGCACTCCAGCTTTTCCAACAGGTGCTTACCAAACGGGAAGACGTAGCCGCCAGTTTGTATTCAGGTATCTCCTACATGGAAATCCAGCAATACAAGAAGGCCAATGAATCATTTGAAGAGGTGGTAGAAGACAAGGACAACCTCTACCTGGACCAGGCCCGCTGGTATATGTCAATGTGCTACATACGTCTTGGAAGTATTGAAGAAGCCCGTAACACCCTGCAGGCTCTTGCTGATGAAAGCGAGTATTACAGGGACAAAGCCCGGAAGGTGGAGCGTCAGCTCAACCGCATCCAGAAGGATTAATTCAATATGTCCGGCCGCCCAGTCGCCATAAACCTTGGTGATGTACTGACTGACAGGATCTCCGGACGTGCTAAATCATCAGATTATGTTATACCGTCAACGTTACGACTTGGATAAGAAGAGAAATACAAAAACGGAGGAAAAGTTGCTGTCACATGTCTCACATAGAATCAGGACGCCCCTGAATTCAGTGATCGGTTTTTCCAAACTGCTCATGAACGGGGATCTCTCCAGGGCCAGGACGAAGGAGTTTGCCGAGCGCATCATGGACAGCGGCTACCAGATACTTCAATATTTCCAGAACATGATGGATATATCTGAAGTGGAGTCGGGAATGGTTCGCGTAAAGCCTGTCCGTGTCAGAGTCAACCAACTGCTGGAAGACATCGTCAGTGGTTATAAGGACAGGCTGGACAACGACGGTTCGATGGACATCTATCTGATGCACCCTGAAAATGTCATAGCGGCGGTTACGGATGAGTACATACTGGAAAGGGTTGTGGAAAATGTTATTGAACTCTCCCGCACTCATATTGAAGAAGGTTTGGTGACCATTGAATATGGAATGGTCCAGGACAGGCACCTGGCCATTGAGATCAGGGGTGTGCGAAGCCAAGAGATCAACGGCCGGGATGAAGAATCAGGCCAGGACCCGGATTACGATTATTTTACCTGGAAAGCCATTCAAATGCTCATTGATTTGATCGATGGCAGTGTTACCCACAGGTGCCGGAACCAGAAAGCCATTTACACCATATCACTGCCAGTTGAAGGAAGTAAGAAGAAATAAATACCACAACCATGTTTATGAATCCCCTAAATCATATAGCCATGAAAAAAGAAACCATTACCATATCCTCATCACAGGGTAAGAAGAAGATACATAAGGACAAGATCCTTTATTGCAAGCAATATCTTGTAGGAACACTGATAGAGCTCGATGATGGCAACCATTACCTGATGAAGGAGAAACTGGAGGAGCTGGCCCAGTTCCTGCAATCGGACGCCTTCTTTTTTGTCAGCAGCCGGGAGCTGGTAAACCTGGATCACCTCGAAGCCGTCTTTGCCGACCAGGTGCTCCTGAACAATCGAAAGACCTTTAAGGTCAATCCCATCCGAAAAATGGCCCTTCTCCGAAAGATTGGCAAAGAAGCAACGCTCTAACCACGGTCATGGTCCGGTGGGGATTCATACAACGAACTTCGGATCCGGGAAGTATGCAGATACTTCCTGTTTTTTCCGGGACCGGAATAAACTCCCGGAAGGAGGCTGAAAGCCTAGAAAAGAAAATCCATACCTATGTACAAACCGGTGTTGCCATCCTTTTTATTCAACGCCTTGCCAAAGTCCACGGCAACGATAAAGTTTCTGTTCATGGCCACGTGTAGTCCTGTCCCCAGGCTGTGGTGCAGGGCATCGTCCTCCCGGCCAAAGTAACGCTCCTCTTCAACCGAAGCCGGTAAAAGGCTTTTGTCAACTTCAATGGGATCGACCACCGTTCCGCTGTCCCAGAATCCACTCCAGGCAAGATAGAACTGTTGATTCAACAGTCTGAACCTCCAGAACTTCCAACGAAGCTCCACATTGGCATAGGCCACATCATCACCCATCACCCTGTTCCGCAGGATGCCGCGGAGCGATTTTTTACCCCCCAGTCCTTCCACATTTACCCCCTTGCTATAGGAGCTGATCAGGTAGGATTGCATATAAAAAGGTGACCTGCCGAAAATGGTGCCCTGGTAGCCCACCCTAACCGCCAGGTTCAGGTCTTTGGGGACCAGGGTGAAATACTGCCGGTGGATGACAGACAGTTTGGCGAACTGGTTTTCGGTGTTCCCAATAAATCGGGGTGCTGCGGATAACAGAACTTCCGACCAGATGCCCTTCATGGGGTTGGCTTTCTGATCGCGTGTGTCATAGATCAGGCCGGCCCGCAAAAAATTCACCAGTCCCCCGTCGGCATCCTTCTCAGGTATCAGTCCCCAGTCGGTGTATTTTTCAAACAGGGTGACGGTGTCTTTTAGCCTGTCATCACTGTTTTTGTTGTACCGGTCGAAATTGAAATCACCCAGGCTGTGGTGGTAGAGGTCGATGCCTGCCAGCCATTTCACGGGGCTTTGCTGTATGTTGTCCTGGAAGATGGCCGAAAAGTGGAAGAGGTTGCGCTCATACCGGTAGAACATACGGCTGATGTATCTCGGATCACCTTCATCTTCAAAGCCCGTGTGGTATGCGCTTTGATAACCATTGAAACCATAGAAGTCCATCGATTTTTCAGTGAAGTAGCTCAAGTCCACCGTCAGTCGTACCGGCAGGGAAGGACTGATGCGTTCGGTGTCGAAGAGCAGCTGGTTGATGCCACTGCCCTTGGTGGTGCGCGACCACTCCAGGTAGATGGATTGCAGATAGTCGGGGTACATGCTGCCGTCGCCGTAATTAAAAAAGTTGACCAGTCCGCCATACTTGAACCCCCTGTCGGTGTCGTAGGCTATGGCCGGCAAAGCGCCAAAATTCCAACCCTTCTTTACTTCATCGTTCAGGGTGTCGGAAGGGGTTTGGCTGGTGGCAGGCTGGTTTTGCTCTAACCTGACGCCAGGATCTTCATCCTGACTGAAAGCCAGTAAGGGTATAGCCAGGGCGGTGATGAGCAGGAACAGAAATTTGTGGTAGCTGTTTGAAAACAACAGCAGCTGATGAGAACCGGGACCTTGACGCATAGGGTAGATTTTTTTTACCTGCTTTTGGAGGCAGGGGGCTGTTCAACATTGTTTAGGTTAAAAGTATGAATTTTGTATTTTCGTATCAAATCAAAAACAGGCGCTTATCATGGATATATTGATCAAAAATATCAAATCGCTGGTCAACGTGGCAGATCACCCCGAAAATTGGGTGGCCGGTGATGCCTTGTCGCAGCTCCGAACAATCGACAATGCCTACTTGTGGATTGAACAGGGTAAAATTAAAGATTATGGCAGGATGGAGCAGCTGGCGGAGAATAACTTCAATGGCAAGACGGTGGATGCTTCCGGTAGGATGGTCTTCCCATCTTTTTGTGATTCCCACACCCACCTGGTGTATGCTGGCAGTCGCGAGATTGAATATGGAGATAAGATCCGTGGACTGTCGTATGAAGAGATCGCCAGGAGGGGAGGGGGCATCCTGAATTCAGCCAAACTGCTGCACAACACCTCCGAAGACTCACTTTATGAACAGTCGCTGGCCCGGATCAATGAGATCATCTCCCTGGGCACAGGAGCGGTCGAGATTAAGAGCGGCTACGGTCTTACGGTCGAGGATGAGCTCAAGATGTTGCGGGTTATCAGAAGGTTGAAGGACACCACTCCCGTTACCATCCGCTCCACTTTCCTGGGAGCCCATTCCATCCCGGCTGAATACAAGGAGGACCCGGATAAATATGTGGACATCGTGGTCGATGAGATGTTGCCGGAGGTGGGACGTCAGAAACTGGCCGATTACGTGGATGTTTTTTGCGACCGCGGTTTTTTCAGTGTCAGGCAAACCGACCGCATCCTCAATGCTGCTGAGCGCTATGGGCTACAGCCCAAGATACATGCCAACGAGCTGGATTATTCAGGAGGCATCCAGGTGGGGGTGCAACACAAAGCGCGGTCGGTAGATCACCTTGAATACACCGGTGAGGAAGAGATACAGGCCCTGCTGAAGTCGGAAACCATGCCCACCCTGCTGCCCGGAGCGGCTTTCTTCCTTGGCCTGGTGGATCCGCCAGTCAGAAAAATGATACAGGCCGGGTTGCCCATAGCCCTGGCTTCCGACTATAACCCCGGCTCATCGCCCTCGGGCAACATGAAGTTTATTATGTCGCTGGGGACCATCAAAATGAAGATGCTCCCCGAAGAGGTCATCCATGCCACTACCTCCAACGGTGCTTATGCCATGGGCCTGGAGGATCAGCTGGGTACCATCACACCCGGGAAAACAGGCAACGTGTTCATCACCAAACCCATACCCACGTATGCCTTTATGCCCTATGCCTATGGCAGCTACCTGATCGACCAGGTTGTTTTGAACGGGGAGCTCCAGGATCATCATATATAGCCGGTTGGAATGTTCCCACTCCAGTGGTATAAGCTATGTTTGGCAGACACATACTATTGGAATACAATCAAATAAAATATACAAGAAACCCAAAACCACAATACTATGGCAGAGAGACAATTACTTGAATGTGTTCCCAACTTCAGCGAAGGGAATGACATGGATATCATCAACCAGATTACCCGTCAGATAGAAGAGGTAGAAGGAGTGGACCTGTTGGATGTCGACCCTGGACAGGCCACCAACCGCACCGTGGTCACCTTCGTGGGTACCCCCGATGAAGTGCTGGAAGCGGCTTTCCGGGCTGTCAGGAAAGCCTCCGAGCTTATCGACATGAGCAAGCACAGCGGAGCCCATCCGCGTTTTGGCGCCACCGATGTGTGTCCGTTGGTACCCGTCTCGGGACTTACCATGGACGATGCTGTTGAATATGCCCGAAAGCTGGCCCAACGCATTGGCGGGGAGCTGGAAATACCCATCTACTGCTATGAGCATGCCGCCTACCAGGAAACAAGGCGCAACCTGGCCGAGGTGCGATCGGGCGAGTACGAAGGACTGAAGGACAAACTGGCCGACCCGGAGTGGAAACCTGATTTCGGACCGGCTGAATTCAAGGAGAGATCAGGAGCTACGGCTGTGGGAGCCCGCGATTTCCTGGTGGCTTACAACATCAACCTGAACACCACCTCCACCCGCCGGGCCAACGCCGTTGCCTTTGACTTAAGGGAAAAAGGCCGTGTCAAGAGGGAAGGCGGCAAGCTCACCGGCAAGCCCGTGCTGGATGAGAACGGCGAGAAAGTGTGGATCCCCGGAAGCCTGAAAAAAGTCAAGGGCATAGGCTGGTACATAGAAGAATACGGCATTGCGCAGATCTCCCTGAACCTCACCGATATCAGTGTCACCCCCGTGCATGAGGCTTTCGACGAAGCCTGCAGGTGTGCCGAGGCCCGGGGCATACGGGTGACCGGGTCCGAGCTGGTGGGCCTGATACCCCTGCAGGGCATGCTGGATGCCGGTAAGTATTTCCTTCGCAAGCAAAATCGCTCTACCGGTATTCCCGAGAAAGAGATCATCAAGATTGCGGTCAAATCCCTCGGACTTGACGACCTGTATGAGTTTCAGCCGGAGGAAAAGATCATCGAGTACAAGATGGCCAAAATGCGGGGTGAGAAGAAGAAGCTCAACGACATGACCATCTCTGACTTTTCCGATGAAACGGCTTCAGAATCGCCTGCCCCCGGCGGCGGAAGCGTTTCGGCTTATATGGGTTCCCTGGGTGCAGCCCTGGCCACCATGGTGGCCAACCTCTCTTCCCACAAGCGTGGCTGGGACGACTACTGGAAGGAATATTCCGACTGGGCCGACAAAGGCATTGCCCTCCAGGCCCGGCTCAAAGAGCTGGTGGATGAAGATACCGAAGCTTTCAATAAGATCATGGAGGCCTTCAAACTACCCAAAACCAACGACGAAGAAAAAGCCCGCCGCAAACAGGCCATTCAGGATGCCACCAAAAATGCCATCCTCGTGCCCTACCGCATCATGGAAAAATCCTACGAAGCCTTTGAGGTGATCGAAGCCATGGTGGAGAAAGGCAACCCCAATTCCGTTACCGACGCCGCTGTAGGTGCCCTGGCCGTACGCTCGGCCATCAAAGGCGCCTTGCTCAATGTGCGGATCAATGCCGGCGATCTGGAAGACAAGGATTTTGTAAACGACATCATCGCAAAAGGAAAAGAGATGGAGCAGAAAGCCGAGGAGAGAGAAAAGAAAATCCTTCAAAAAGTTGAAAAAAAGATGTAATTCGGGCATCTCTTTTACCGTGAATTAACAACCAGGCTGGTATGGGCGCTATGAACCCATGCCAGCCTTTTTTGATGAAATGGCAGATACAGATATTAAAATTTGTAAGGAACAATTGTTTCAAGAAAAGGGAAATTGGACGTTTCACCTTACAGACTGTTACTGAATTGTAACATATGTTCCTATAGATTTCTCACGATTGGCTAATAAAATTAAATGTGGGGCGAACTGGCAAAGTGAATATGGCGGTACTATTTGTTTATACCGTTCAAATAAATGCTTTGAAAGTTACAATTGAAATGCTTGATTTTTGAAACCCAAAAAGGGTCTTTCCTCTACATGGTCGCTTATCCGTACCCCTCAACCTGGATGTCGTGACAATGATGATTGTCATGTTTTTATTTAAATTCCTTATAAATTATGCCGTTTTTTAAAAAGACTTTGCTTTTCATACGGTTGTTTCATGCCGGGGTAATACATTCTCTGCCAGCTATGTATTGGTGATATTTGCCAATGTTGGTTTCTAAGGAAAGGGTGCATTACCGGGACTTGATATATCAGGTACAAGTTATATTTTGTTAAAAATTCATAAAATTTAATATATTGTCAATCGATAAAGGAAAACTTTCCTATTAACCCTAAACCTAAAATTTATGTCTATGAGAAAATTAACATTTTTCTTGACATTTTTGCTGTTTGTCGGGTTTTCGGCATCAGCACAAATGGAGATTACGGGAAAGGTCACCAATGCGGAAACGGGTGAGCCTGTTCCTGGTGTGTCGGTGGTTGTGAAGAGTCAAACAACCATTGGTACGACTACGGACATGGATGGTAACTACCAGTTAGAAGTGCCTGAAGGTGCCCAAACATTGGTTTTTAGCTTTGTGGGTATGCAAAAGCTAGAAGAACCCATCAATGGCCGTTCCACCATCGACATTGCTATGCAACCATCCATTGAAGAGATGGAAGAAGTGGTGGTTACCGCCATCGGCATGGAGCGGGAAGCCAAAAAGCTTGGTTACACCGTTTCAGAGGTTTCCGGAGAGGACCTTGAGAAATCGGCCAGCCAGAATCCTTTCTCCTCGCTGAAGGGTAAGATAGCTGGTGTACAGATCTCCCAGTCCGCCGGTACGGCAGGTGCCTCCTCCTACATTGAGATCCGCGGGGCAGCCTCCATTACGGGTAGCAACTCACCCCTGTATGTTGTGGATGGTGTGCCCATTGACAACTCCGGTGGTGGCGCCGGTGTGGATGGTGTTGTAAACTCCAACCGTGCCATGGACCTGGAGCAGGACGACATCAAATCGATCAGTGTACTGAAAGGCGGTGCTGCAACAGCCCTTTACGGAATGCGCGGCGCCAACGGTGTGATCGTCATTGAAACCAAAAAGGGCGAGATGTCAGAGACCTCCTACACCCATGTGGATGTAAACTCATGGGTAAGGCTGGATGAGGTATCCAAGCTGCCCCCCCGCCAGGATAAATATGCCCAGGGCTACAGGCAATGGGGAGTTCCTATTACCATGCCCGACTTTAATGGTTACAACGCCTTAAGCTTCGGTCCGGAAATAGACGACCTGGTCTATACCAAGGATCCCAATTACCAGCCTGCTTTCCACCTGGCCACCATGGAGGAATACATCCAAAGATGGGACCCCAACGGCCGGATGGTTCAGCGCTCTGTTGCTGAAGCAGAGGGGTATGATATTGAAGGTCCCGTGAAGCCTTATGATGCTTATGATTATTTCCGTACCGGCGTGTCCTGGAAGACCCATGCTTCGGTAACCAGCGGCGACAACAACACCTCCTATTACATTTCCGGCTCCACCAACCACAATGAGTCGCCCATCCCCGAGGACCGCTGGGATAAGAGCAGTTTCAGACTGACTGCTGCTCAACAGTTGACCGAGGACCTGCGGCTGGAAGGTAGCATCAATATTACCGATACCAGGGGTGTACGCATCCAGCGTGGTTCCAATATTTCCGGTGTGATGCTGGGATTGCTCCGTACCCCTCCGACATTTGACAGTGGTTATGGATATGTCTTCCCGGATGGTACCCAGAGGACTTTCCGCGGCGGGGGAGGTTACGACAACCCCTACTGGACTTCCAACAGGGTCCAGTACCAGGATCACAACACCCGCGGCATCAGTTACGGGGAGCTTTCCTGGGACATTACCGACTGGATGAGCCTGACCTACAGGATTGGTTTCGACTACTGGTCTGAGTTCACCCATTATTACTTTGCCAAGAATTCCAATGCCAACCCCAACGGTTATAAGGAAAAATGGAACGAATGGAACCGTGAGGTCAACTCCGACCTGCTGCTGAACATCTCCAGGGATCTGACCGACGACCTGACCCTGGATTTCACCGGTGGCCATCATGCCTATGAAAGCTGGTATGAGAGTTCCGGAGGCAACACCGTCGACCTGATTGAGGACGAGTTTTACGACATCAGCAACACCACCGATGTTGAAGCTTTTGAAAGCACCAGTAAGCTTCGCAGGGCCGGTGTCTTTGGCGACGTAACCTTTGGTTACCGGGATATGTTGTTCCTGGGTGCAACCGGCCGTTTCGACTGGTCGACCACCATGCCCCAGGATCAGAACCCATTCTTCTATCCTTCGGCGAACCTGGGCTTTATCTTTACCGAGATGCCTTTTATGGACAACATCTCCAACATCCTTAGCTTTGGTAAGTTGAGGGCATCCTACGCCGTCACCGCATCCGATGCCGGTGCCTACAATACAGTCACCACCTTTAGTTCAGGTGGAGTATTCAGTGGATGGACAGAAACCACCGGTTTTCCGTTCCTGGGCTACAGCGGTTACGACCGCAGTGCACAGATCGGTAACAACCAGCTGGTACCTGAGAAACAGATCACCAGGGAGGTGGGGCTTGACCTGCGTTTCTTCGACGGTTCCGTACGCCTTGACGTGGCCTACTTCATGAACCGCAACGAAGAGCTCCTGATGGGTGTGCCCATCGCCCAGTCGAGCGGTTTCTCCAGTGCCTTCCTGAATGCAGGAGCCATGGAAACCACCGGCTTTGAAATCCTGTTGAACCTCAAACCCATTCAAACCGAGGATTTCAACTGGAACCTTTCTGTGAACTTCTCCAACCCCGAGACCATCGTCAAGAAGCTGGCACCGGGAGTTGACAACATCAGTCTTGGCGGATTCGTTTCTGCCCAGTGTCAGGCCGTTGCAGGTGAACCCTACCGTTCTATCTATACCACCGAATTCATGAAGGACGACCAGGGCAACCTGATCATCAACGACGATCCTTCCGACCCCAGCTACCTTTATGGTGCACCCATATGGGATGAGACCATGAAATCAGTGGGTAAGGTACCACCTGAGTTTACTGCCGGTTTGACCAATACCTTCAGCTACAAAGGCTTCACCCTGAGCGGAACCCTTGATGTGAAGAGTGGTGGATTGATGTGGAACGGAACCCGCGGTGCCATGTATTTCTTTGGTGTGCATGGCGAACAGGATGATATGGGTCAGACCAAGGTATGGGAAGGTGTTTCCGGACACCTCGACGACCAGGGCGATTTGTATCATTATGACGAAAGCGGCAATGAAGTGGCCGGTGCCGGCGGAACCAACACCATTGAATGGACCGACGATCAGCTCTGGTACACCGATGGTTATGGCAGTGGCTTTACCGGACCCCCGAACCCCTTTGTAGAGGAAGCCGACTGGATCCGACTGCGTGAGGTGTCGCTGTCATACAGGCTGCCACAAAACCTGTTGGCCAATTCATTCTTCCGCAAGGCAGAAGTATTCTTTACCGGCCAGAACCTTTGGATACAAACACCTTACACTGGCATCGATCCGGAAACCAACCTGAATGCTGCTGACAGCAACAGCCGTGGCCTGGATTACTTCAACATGCCCGGTACCAAATCCTATACTTTTGGTTTAAGACTTGGTTTCTAAATAAAATCCATCCTAAACAAAAAAAACTTGAATACCATGAATATTAGATTATATAAGATCTTAGCCTTGATTCTGGTTTTTTCCATGTTCACGGTTTCTTCCTGTGAGGAATGGATAGACCCCGAATTGAACGAGGACCCCGACGCACTGACGGATGTGTCGATGAAATCGTTGCTGGCCAACTCCCAGTTTGCGTTCTTCTTTGTCATGGGTGATGCGGATATGAGAGGATACTCTGCTGCCTGGACCAAACACCTGAGAGGAGCCGACCGCCAGTTCCTGGCCGTGAACAACTACAACATCGGCCCCGGTGATATGAACAACATGTGGGACAGCTTTTATGAAGATGACCTGGAAGGCTTGCAACTGTTGAAACAAAAAGCCGCCGAGCAGGAATCCCCTCACTTTACCGGTGCAGCAAAAGTACTGGAAGCTGCCTCGCTGGGTGCCCTGACTGACTATATCGGTCCGCTGCCCTATTCCGACGCTTTCAAAGGTGAGAGCGGTGTTTTTCAACCCAAATGGGACAGCCAGGAAGTGATCTACGGCACCATCAACACTTTGCTCACGGAAGCCATCAGCGATCTGGGTACACCTGCCGGAGAAAATAAGGTGCCCCTTTCCGGAGACATCGTCTACCAGGGTGATGTGGACAAATGGATTGCACTGGCCCATTCCCTGAGAGCCCGTTACAATATGCACCTTTCGATGCGGGGTGAGTCCGATTACGGACAGGCCGTCTCCGACCTGAATAACGGCATCAGCAGCCTTGAAGGCGATTTTGAGATGCCATGGGAGACCTCCCTGGCCAAGGCCAACCCCATGCACCAGTTCGTCAGAGAGCGCAGCGGTTACATGGTCGACAACGATTTCTTCCAGAATTTCATTGACGGCGATCCCCGCAAGCCCAAGCTTTACCTGGGTGGGGCCAGCGGCCCGTGGGGCTACTGGTATCAAGCCAGCTCTCCTGTGATGTTTATGGATTACCCCGAATGTATGTTCCTCAAGGCCGAAGCCCAATATAGGAACAACAACGCCTCGGGTGCCAGGGCATCGCTGAAAACTGCCATCCAGGCTTCTCTTGAAAAGCTTGGTGTGGAAGGCGGTAGCTGGTGGACCAGCTTGTCCAGCACCATTGATGGTGCCTCGGGTGATGACTTGCTGGAGCTCATCATGGAGCAGAAATACATTCATGATTTTGGCAATCCACCCAACGCATATGTTGATTTCAGAAGAACGGGGTATCCGGATGAACTGTTTGACAATCCCAATGTTGGGGAGACCCCTGTCGATTTCCCCGACAGGTTCCCATTCCCTACAGACGAGATTGAATTGAACCAGAATACGCCTGACTGGACAACGATTTATAACAACCTGTGGATATTCCCCAATGATCATCCCGAGGAATCCTAATCAATACATCAGGCCACGTATAATTCTTAAAATACAAAGCAATATGAAAAAGATCATCATAAATATATTCGCAGTACTTTTGGTCTTTTCGTTCGGATGTGGAGACAATGAACACATCCTGGAGACCAAAACCCAGGAAAGTCCGGGTATTTCGTTGTCACCCGGTGCCATCACCGAGCTCGATGACAATGTGGATATAGGCATCAGCATTGCCGGTTCCGGCATCTCTGAAGTAACCGTAATACATTCGAGTAACGGAGAGCAAGTTGCCACTGCCAGCATCAGTGACGGGGCAGGCACAGCTACCGTTGCCAAAGGTGACATTGGACTCAGCGTTGCCGGTGACGGGGCTACCCTGCTCGTGCAAGGCAACAACGACTTACAGTCCACCCGCAAGACCAGCGTGTCCAT
>CAJXLE010000062.1 GCA_913055895.1 uncultured Bacteroidota bacterium
CGGGCCACCTCCCGCAGCGTTTTGATGGAGATACCCAGGGCATGTTCGGTGTTGATGCCGAAGCGCTCCATGCCCTGGCGGTTGGTTGGGTTTTCCAGCGACCTCAGGTGGTCCAGCACCTGTTGGCTTTTTTCTTCCATGGGTTTTGATTATATGACGGCACACCCTGCAGCCCCTGCGATAATTGTGAAAGGCCGCCTGGGAAGAGGCCCTTACCTCAGGGTAAGGATCAGGGATGCATCTTTCTCAGGCGTATTCCGTTCACCACCGGCACGTCTTTGATGCCTTCAAAGTTGAGCCTGAGGCCCTGGCCATCTTTGACTTCGACCACCCACTTTTTGCTGATGGCCTTGTTGGCGCCATAGTGTTCGGCCAGGTTCATCTTTGTGAGAAGGGGCTGGCCGTTGGCCTCTACTGAGAAGACCCGCTGGTAATCTTCGGCATCGATGTCCTTCTCGGTATGTTCCAGGTACTGGTCCAAAAACCAACCCGAGAGCAGCTCGCTGAAATAGAGGGTGACCTCGTATCTGCCGTTGGGCACGTCGAAACGGTATTCATCAAGCCCGTAGCGCTGTGTCTGGTAGATGGGATCGATGTCGGTCCCTATGATCTCCCTGGAGGAACCCACCTGTTCTTCAAAGTCCCGCAGGTACATCTTTCCGCCTACATAGCCCCAGCTGCCCTCCTCATAGGGCTTGTCGGGCACCCATATATAGTCGTTCCTGGCCTCGTCGATGAAATAGAAATGGGAGCCCACATTGACGGCTATCTCATCGAAGGCAAAGAGGCTGTCCTTCATATGGTAGGGCTGCATCTGGAAGTCGATGCGCAGAAAATCCTTGATGGTCCTGCCGTCCTTCTGTGCCCTGATCTCCAAAAGGTTGTTGCCATCGCGGAAGGGCACCTGCCAGGTGGCGGTGTGGTTGTTGAAATCTTTCACACCCAGTGATTCGTTGTTTAGGAAAAGCTCGCCCTTTTCCACGTTGGCGTAGGCCTCCACAGGCTGTGTGGAGTAGCGGGCACCTTCCCGGTCGGGTCGTCCGGAGCGCTTATCCCACAGCTTGGATGGCAACACGATATAGGGTTCATCGGACAGGACAGTCTTATAGAAGTAGTAGGCGTTTTTGGGCCGTCGGTCGAGCGTGGTGATGCCCTTGCTGTTGACATGGGGCATGGCGTCCGAGCGGTGTTCGACCATAAAGTCGGCGAAGTTCCAGATGGCCGATCCCACAATATGGGGATCGTTCTTGATGGCACGGTAATGCACCTGGTGGAGTTTGGCCTGGTACTCTACCGAGAAATCGAACCGGCGCGGCTCATAGGTATGGATGCGCGGATCGGCTCCTGCTCCGTACTCGCTTAAGATGAAAGGATGTTCGGGGTCCTGCTTGCGGAAGTCCTCAAAGAATCCTCCCACCTCGTCCATCTCACCAAAGTACCATCCCCAATATTGGTTGTAGCCAATGATGTCGGCCTGGTGCAGTCCCAGTTTGATGTTTCTCTCCAGTCCGCAGCAATGCACGGTCATGGAGTAGCGTGTGGTGTCTTCCTGCTTGACCACCCGGTCCAGCTCGGCAAGGTCTTCCTTGAGCTGTTGGACGTAGGTTTGATAAGCCTCTTCAGAGAGCTCATCTTTCTTACCGGCCAGGCGCAGGGATGTTTCATTCGAAGTGTTCCAGGCCACAATGCTGGGATGGTTGTAATCGCGGCGTATCATCTCCCGGAGCATCCTCTTGCTGTTTTCCATGAATTCTTCGTTTAGAGTGATCTCGTTGATGAAGGGGATCTCCTCTATGGCAATGAAACCGTAGCGGTCGCACATCTCCAATACATCGGAGTCGTGGGGGTAATGAGAAACACGCAGGAAATTGATGCCCATCTCCTTGAGCTTTTTCATGTCGTAGCGGTGCATGTGGTCTTTCAGGGCAAAGCCGTGACCCGGATAGTCCTGGTGCCGGTTGGACCCGATCAGTTTGTAGTGTTTGCCGTTCAGGTGAAAGCCGGTGTCCGGGTCAAAGCGGAACCACCGAAGCCCCAGTGGGTTGTTCACCTGGTCGAGGATTTTCCCCGAGGGGTCCTTCAGTGTTGTGGTGACGGTATAAAGGTGAGGGTTCTCGGGCGACCACAGCCTGGGCTCCGTAATGCGGAGCTGGTGTTGGGAAAACTCTGTCTGGGCCTGGGACTGGAAGGTCATCTCCGTGTCATAGCGGGCCACCTCTTTGCCTGAGGGAGCCGTTATTTCGTGTGAGATGGTCAACTCATGTTCTTCTCCCGTCTCGTTATAAGCCGATCCACGTATGCTCACCAGTGCATTGTTGCTGTCGACACGTGGTGTTTGTATGAAAATGCCGTTTGAGCCCATGTTCATTTCAAAATGAACGGGGTGGGTGGCTACCAGGTAGACATCGCGGTATATACCCCCATAAAAAGTGAAATCGGCCTCGAGGGGTATGATGTTTTTATCGTGGCTGTTGTCAACCTTCACAGCCAACAGGTTGTCACCCTCCGGCTCCAGGTAAGGGGTGATGTCGTAAGAAAAAGAAGTGTATCCGCCGATATGCGGTTGGCCTACCTGTTCGCCATTGACGTAGACTTTTGTCACCTGGTTGGAGGCTTCAAAATAGAGGAATATTCGCTTGTCCTTCATGGAGGGATCTATACGCAGCTTTTTCCGGTACCATCCGGGGCCCCGGTAATAACCAGGAACTTCATCCATATGGTCTTCGCTGTTCCAGGTGTGGGGAATGTTAACCCGCTGCCAGTGCTGGTCATTGAAACCCGGTGACGAAGCATTCACGGTGTCGCCCTTGTAAAATTTCCACCCGGTGTTGATGGTGGTTTTTTGGCGCTCCTGGGCCGAGGCAGTTGCAGCCGATATCAGGATCATAGCTGTTAGAAGGACTGTAAAAAATCGCGTATTCATAAAATTTGGCTTTTTTGCTGTGTTGTCTTGCTGGTTATAACGCTTTGATGTAATTTTTTTTATAATTGGTTGTGCTGTTTTTTTGGTCTGATTTAACCGGCCTCTTCCCGAATAGCTGTATTCATTCTTCCATTGGCTTTGTTTACTCCTCGGGTTTCTCCATTTCCTCCAGTTGCTTCTCTGCCATGTCGAGGGCCTGCTGGCTGAGCCCCTCCACATTGACCGTGATGAAATGTTTGGCCATGCGCGTAGCGTTGCGGTATAACCGCATGGCTCCCTGGTCAATCTCCACCTGCTCTTTGATGGCCCGGGCTTCAAAGTCATCCCATATGCCGGGAAAAACAGAAGTGTACTTACCGGGGTCGGTATAATAACTTTCTGAAAGCCTGCTGAAAACGGAGTAGGCCTTTTGCGGTTTGGGGACTTGCCTGCCGTAGGGTTTGGGTACTTCATTGATGCCAAAGTAGAAGGGAATGAAAGGTGCTGTATTGGGACTACCCAGTGAGGCCCACAGTACGGCCCCCACATTGGCAGGAAGACCGTTTGTCAGTTGTACAATGCTCGAATAAACCGTATTCCTGGAGGCAATTGCTTTTCTGCCGTTAGCTGTGCTGTCATTGCCAAATACATAATAGGGGGTTCCCTGGTATTGATCGCGTAAGATGGAGATCAGCTGCTGAAAGGTAACTTTCTCCTCCGGTCTTATGAAATTGGGAAATTCTTCCTGTCCGGGCTTTACATCCATGGATGGGGCCAGCAGGCTGATGCTTCTCCACAGTCGTCTTTTGTTGCGTCTCACCCCTGGTGTGCTGTCCTGCAGGTGGCTGCCGAAAGCATCGGCGAAGTGAAAAAGTTCGTCCAGGGGATCGTACAGGTTGTTGTCGGCAGCAAAGTTGAGCAGACCGGGTGATGCCATCACTTCATCGTCGTCCGGGTCGATATGGCCGATGCGGTAGTTTCCCGACTGCACCCAGCAGGCATCCGGCGGTATCCGGGTGGCAGCCCAGTGACGTCCACCTGCTGTTTCTATATACCAGGCCTCTTTTTTGTCGGCCACGGCAATGCCCAATCCTGATGCAATGCCATAACGGTTGTAAAAATCCCCCAGCATGCTCACAAATTCACGTGCACTGCGGGCTCTTTGCAGTACCACGGGCAACATACCCACTGTTATTCCATTTTTTGTAAAAGGGTTGGCCTGGCGGGCCTTCTCATTGAGGTCGCTTTCCAGGGAAACCCAGCCGCCAACGGCTACCTGGTGCTCATTGATACCTACAGCCCCGCTGGCCTTGTAGTCTTTATCATTCTCCAGTCCCAGCCATCCGGCGGTTATGTTGGTTTGTTTGATCTCCAGCCCATTGGGGAAGGTGACAACCTCTCCGCTGTCGTGTGGTGTCCTGGGATGCTGCTGAAGATGATACGTCTCTTTATCATCCTGCTCATGATTGTGCGCCACCAGCACCGATCCGTCCTCGGTGATGTTTGTGCCGGCTATGATCATGAACGATTCGGCATCGCCTTGTTCGGAAGAAGACTGGGCATGAAGCTGGTTTTCCGCTAAAGGCCACAGCAGTGCCGAAAAGAAAAGAGAAAAGAGTGTAAATTTTATAAATCGCTTCATATGTGTTTATTTATAACAACTATCTTACAAAAAAGGCACATGGTTTGTTTGTCGTGAGGATGTTCCCGTCTTTTTAGCCGGGAAAAACAATAAACCGTGTTTTTTTGGCGTAATAATTAACTGTTTGTTCCGGGCATCTTTTATCCGGCAAGCTCCTTATACAATAATAGGCAAAAATAATGAATAATCGAAAATCTTAATCAACCATTTGATATATGAAACATCCTTGCCGGGATAATCAGTGGAATCTTTAAAGGGTGGGTTGTTTGATTATGGCTGGTTGCTCAAGGTCAGCAGGATGCTTGTCTTGCCGGGGGCAATCAGACAAGACCAAAATATTAAAAAGAATCCCCGGAATCCTCCATCCATTTACCTGCACAACAAAGCAATGAATGAACATGGAAGCACGAAGGGCATTGATTGTGGTAATGATGGATTATTTTTCAAGCCGATGGACGATTTATAACCTTTGGTGGGTCTTTTTCAAAATAATACTTAAGATCAAAAAAGCAGGTTTGAATTGATAAAATCCTCATCTGTTATATTTTTGTATTTGTTTTGACCCATGAATCCATGCACACCCTCGAACCCCACTATACCTGGAGGGCCTACTACCAGGCCGAGAGCGACGAAAAATCACCCTTTTTCGGCAGGGAGTACAGTGAGTTTTATTTTACCCATGCCATCTACGACCATCTGATTCATCCGCAATGGGATGATTTTGGTTCCGAGACGCTATTCATCAAGATCATATATGCCGATTATGCCAGGGGGGTTTCAATCATTGAAATGCTGGGAGAATGGAACGACTGCCTTTTCAACGACATCATGTTTTTCAAACGCAATGTACTGGAAGTATTGATGAAAAACGGCATCAACAAGTTTATCCTGATTGGCGAGAACATCTTCAACTTCCATTCTTCCGATGACTCGTACTATGAAGAATGGTTTGACGAGATCGGTGAAGGATGGATAGTGGGACTGAACTTTCGTGAACATGTCAAGCAGGAGTTTTTCTCGGATAACCTCGACGAATATATTGTTTTCGGGGGTACCCTCGACGATTTGGATGACTGGAGAAGCTATACCCCCCTGCGTCTCTACTTCGTGATACAAAACGAAGTAGCCCACCGCCTGAACCCATAATAATTTTGCATCCTTGTTTGCTTTCAAACAACACGGGTCCTTTACATCTCCACCTACCGTTTTTTTACTCCCTTTTGCTGGCATATCAACATCTTATCAAATGAAAATTTTATAGGATGCAGCTGTTCGTGGCCAATTATTTATTACTTTAGATGGATTAAAAATCAGCTGATTCTGTTGTAGCCTTTTGGGAGCCAGGTTGTAACCGTGTTTGGGTGTTATGATTACATTTGATATTGTCGTCGTTTTAGTGGTATTGGTCTTCATTCTGATATCTCTTTATAAGGAGATACTGGGTGCTACCTTTACATTTGTGGTTGCGGTTTCGGCCCTTGGTTTCTTTGGCATTCTAACCCCCCGAGAGATCCTAAGCGGTTTTGCCAACGAGCAGATATTTATCATCATCCTGCTATTGCTGATAGGAGATATCGTCCGAAGAACCGGCATACTGGAGAGCATTTTCGACCGCATTTTCAGGAAGGCCAAGACCCAGCGTGGTTTTATGGGAAGGATGATGCTTCTTATTGCCGGTTTTTCAGCTTTTCTGAACAACACCCCCCTGGTTGCCATTATGATGCCTTATGTCAACAACTGGAGCAAGAAAAACGGCATTTCTCCTTCCAAGTTGTTGATGCCCCTTTCCTTTGCCGCCATCCTGGGTGGTTGTGCCACACTGATTGGAACATCCACCAACCTGATCGTAAGTGGTATGACAGCCGATCAGAATATTGTGGAAGATGTCGGGGCACTGAACATATTTGATTTTTCCTTTGTAGGCGTTCCGATGATTTTGGTTGGTCTGGTGTACCTTTTCTTTTTCAGCGACAGGTTCCTGCCGGATAAGTCGGATGTGATGTCGGATTTTTCACAAAATGCCCGCGAATACCTGGTTGAAGTACAGGTGCGTAAGACATCCCCTCTGGTGGGGAAATCCATTGAAGAGGCCGGTTTGCGCAACCTGAAAGGCCTGTTCCTGGTGGAGATCATAAGGGGTGACCATCGTTTCAGGGCCGTCTCGCCGGAAGCCATCCTGGAGGAAGACGACATACTGATCTTTGCCGGCGATACCAATACCATCGCCGACATGGTCAAGTCGAAGAACGGACTGACACTGCCCTCGGTAGGAATGATGCACCGTAAGAAGAAGACCGAGGTGGTGGAGATTGTGGTTTCGCAGAACAGTTCGCTCATTGGTAAAACGGTGAAGGAGGTGCGTTTCCGTGCCCGTTATGACGCAGCCGTCATTGCCGTTCACCGCAACGGAGAAAAGATTTCCGGCAAGATTGGCGAGATCGTCCTCAAGCCGGGCGATGTGCTGCTGGTGTTCACCGGTGAGGATTTTTTCAACCGCACCCGCTATACGCGTGATTTTTATTTCATCTCCAAGGTCCGCGATTTTCAGAAGGTGGAAGGTTATAAGGTAGCTGCCATCTTTGGAGGTTTGTTCGCTGCCATCATACTCTCGGCTTTCCATGTCATTTCCTTGTTCATGGGCCTGGTGGTTATTATCATTGCAGCTTTTGCCCTTGGTCTGGCCAACCCCAAGGACCTGCCCAAAGCCATTGATTACGACCTGGCACTGATCATTGTCCTGTCGCTGGCCCTGGGAGTGGCCATGCGCAAATCGGGAGCTGCCGAGCTGGTAGCCGATGTGATCATCACTGGTTTTTTGCCTTTTGGAAAGGTGGGTCTGCTGGTGGGCATTTACCTGATCACGGCCTTCCTTGGTGCCTACATCGGCAACAAGGCTGCAGTGGCACTTATATTTCCCATTTCCCTGACCATGGCTTCCAACCTCGATTTGCCGCCTATGCCCTTTATCCTGGTGGTATCTTTTGCCGCTGCTGCCAATTTCCTCACTCCCATAGGTTACCAGACCAACCTGATGGTGTACGGGCCTGGTGGTTATTCCTTTAAGGATTTTTTCCGGTTGGGTTTCCCCCTGACCGTGATATATATGATTGTCACCGTGGCAATCCTGAGTTTGATTTATTTTGTATAAAAAGAAAGTTGATCATGGACAACACAAAGCTGAAGACCCTGTTGACCCTTGCCGTTCAGGCTGCCCTGGATGCCGGCAAAGAGGTGAATGAAGTGTACCAGGGCAAAGATTTTGAAGTAGAGACCAAGCAGGATGAAACACCGCTTACACTGGCCGACCGCAAATCGCACGAGATTATTTCGGGATACCTGGAGAAAACCGATTATCCTGTTTTAAGCGAAGAGGGCAGGGACATACCCTACGAAAAACGCCGTCAGTGGGATTATTTCTGGCTGGTCGACCCCCTCGACGGTACCAAGGAGTTCATCAAAAAGAATGGTGAGTTTACCGTGAACATAGCCCTGGTTCACCAGGGCACCCCCATCCTGGGCGTGGTTTTTGCCCCCCATGTAAGGGAACTCTATTTTGGTGCCCGGCAGTTTGGCGCCTACAAGGTGGAGGGTATGGATGAGCAACTGATGGGTTTCGACGATCTTGATGAGCTGATGAAAGCCGGCAACATCCTCCCGCTTAAAAGCGACCGCCGTAAGCTGGTGGTGGTCGCCAGCAGGTCGCACATGAACGAAGAGACCCAGAGCTATATCGATGGCCTGATGGAGAAATATGGCGATGCGGAGTTTGTCTCCAAGGGCAGTTCTTTGAAGATCTGCATGGTGGCCGAGGGCAGCGCCGATGTATACCCCCGTTTTGCTCCCACCATGGAGTGGGATACAGCAGCCGGCCATGCCGTGGCCCTGGCCTCGGGATACCCTGTCACCCACCAGGACGGGTCCTCACCCCTTGAATACAACAAGCAGGAACTGACCAATCCCTATTTCATCGTCAAAAGCGAAAAGCTTTGATTTGACCGGTGGCCAGCCTCCTGATCATTTTGTGAAGCATTGTTTGCCGGGCAGCGATATATAACATGCTGCCCGGTGAATTTATATTTGGCCGGTGGTTTTACATTTTATCTGCCACCTTTAAAGAAAACAACACCCCCCCGCAATGGAATCGGGGGCTTAGAGAGTTTTGTGCTATTGCTCTGCGGGAATCTTTTTAAGCACTTCCACCAGCAGTTGCCAGAACTCCCTTGTCGTTTGGATGCTGATGGCCTCCTCAGGTGTATGGGCTCCTTTGATCGTGGGGCCGAAGGAGATCATATCCAGCCAGGGGTATTTCTGCAGGAAAAGCCCGCATTCAAGTCCTGCATGGATGGCTTTTACCTCCGGATCGTTGTTGAAAAGCCTTGTATAAGCATCGCGTGTGATTTTCATGATCTCGGAGTCGGTGTTGGGCTGCCATCCCGGATAACCCGCCGAATGGTCGACCTTGGCATTGCCCAGCCTGAAGACGCTCTCCACCATGCTGGCAATATCGTCTTTAGAGCTGTCTGTGGAGCTTCTCTGGCTGGTGGTGACCAGCAAGGAGTCGTTGTCCTGTTTTTTGATGGCAGCCAGGTTGGTGGAGGTCTCCACCAGGTCCTCTATCTCCTGGCTCCATGCATGAACACCGTGGGGACAGCCGTAAAGGGCATTGACCATGTCGTGCTGGGTGTCCTCGTCGATGACAAAGGACGGGAGGTCCGCTTCTTCCAAGGTCAGCTTGAGACCCGGCTCTGTTGCTTTGTGTTCGTTTTTGATGTCGCCTTCAAACTGGTCGAAATACTTTTTGATGTTTTCCAGGTCGTCCTCATGAACGGTGATGTGGGCTTCTGCTTCACGTGGTATGGCGTTGCGTGCCCTGCCGCCTTCAAAACTCGATATGCGCACGTCATAGTGGTCGGTGGCATTCCACAGGAAACGGTTGACGATCTTCAGGGCATTGCCCAGGCCCTTGTGGATCTCATCACCTGAATGGCCGCCATTTAAGCCGGTAACCTGTATCACATACCCCTGGTGGTCGTCGGGGACACCCTCCCGGTCGTAATCAAAGGTGGCTGTGGTATCGATGCCGCCGGCGCAACCAATAAACAGCTCACCCCAGTCTTCGGAGTCGAGGTTCAGAAGGATTTTCCCCTCAAAAAAGCCTGATTCCAGGGCAAAAGCACCGGTCAGTCCCGTCTCTTCATCCACGGTGAACAAACATTCAATGGGTCCGTGCGACAGGTCTTCGGCGCTCAGCACTGCCATCTGTGCCGCTATGCCGATGCCGTCGTCGGCTCCCAGGGTGGTGCCTTCAGCTTTCACCCAGTCGCCATCTATGTAGGGTTTGATGGGATCCTTGTCGAAGTCGTGCTCTGTTCCCTTGTTTTTTTCACCCACCATGTCGACATGGCTCTGCAGGACCACCGTCTTGCGGTCTTCCATGCCCGGAGCTGCGGGCTTTTTGATCAGCATGTTGCCAGAAGCGTCTTTTTTCGATTCCAGCCCATGGTTCGCGGCAAAATCTTCGAGGAATTGGATGATTTTGTCTTCCTTTTTGGAGGGCCGGGGAACATGGCATATCTGTTCGAAATATTCCCACACTCGTTGTGGTTCAAGATGGCTGAGTTTTTCCATAGGTCTTTTTTTCTTTTTTGGTGTACGACGAATGGTCATATCCCATAACAATGTTGCTTCTTATGGGCGGTATGACGGTTGATGCTGTTTGATGTCAAACTTTGCAATAAATTCAATCAAATTTAAAAATGAAAAGGACAAATCCCTGCAAAAAAGAAAAATAATGTCAAATTTCTTGTTGAATTGGGGTTGTTCTGCAGAACCCTTTTCTCAATGTGCCACCCTGCTCAAAATGGGGCCTTGAAACATGTGATGAGAGAATTACAGTAAAACAGGGAATGACCGGCATGTGCCCCGGGGCCATGAAGCTAACTTGAACAGCAGGCTGCTGCGATCCCGGTGAACAACCTCTGGCCTTTATGGAAAAGCAGGGGGTGTCACAATAATACTTTTAGCTTTGTCTGAGCGATGGTAACATTAAAGGGTATGAAGAAGATGAACCCGCGAATTTCAAAAGAAACCATAACCTTTAAAAACTCCTTTGGTAAGGGGAGTTTTAATTACCCTTCTCAGGAGGCTGGTAGATCCAGGAATTGATGCCTCTCTGCTCCAGTTCCTTCAGGGCTGCCTTTGCCTTTTTGAGACTGTTACAGGTCTGGTAGGTTACTTTATGCAGTCCGTCGGGCTCATGCAACACTTCGGAGTTGTATCCCTTCTCGGACAGCTTGTCGCGGAAATCCTCAGCGTTGTCTTTATTACGGAAACTGCCGCCAATAAGATAGTAGCGGGTATCTTGCCCTCCTGCCCCTGTGGCGGAGCCTTCCAACGGTGCGTCGGCTGTATTGGTGGCAATTTTATCCTGTGAGGCTGAAGAAGCAACAGACTGCTCCGGCTGGAGCCCTCTGGCCTCGGGTTGGTTTGATGGCGGCTGGTCAGGTGATGACTGTCCTGCGGGTTGTGGCTGGCGGGTGTTGCTGCTGGTGGTGGCGGGTTCGTTGTTGCGGGTTTCAGAAACAAGGCCCTGGTCGTCGACCTTTTGAAGGGTGTCGTCGGCCCTGGGTTGCGGCGGACCGCCCGCTGCAAAATTTTTGGTGAAGACATACTGGATGGGCCGGAGCACTTGCTCCAGCAACCTTCTGTCCTCGGTGATGATCTCGGCAGATCCTTGCATCTGCTGGGTGAAAGAAAGGGTCTTCCCGTAAAAGGTGGTGAGCGAATCGGGCAGCGACACCTCAACAATGTAATTCTGGTTTTCGGGCACCAGGGAGATGGACCGTACAATGCCCCTGACCATACCGTATTCGAGGTACGGGTAATTGGAGAATTTGATGTTCACCTCCTGGCCCTTTTTTACTTTACCCGCTCCCTTGAAGGAGAGGGTGAGCTTCCCGATCATCTCTCCCTGGTTCCTGGGAATCACGGTCATCACCCGTTCACCTTTTTTTACCGACTGGTTTTCACTCCAGTACTTGGTAAAGGTCACTGTTCCGTCAATAGGAGAGGCCAGGTAGAAATCGTGTTTCCATTGCTTGATGGCCGTCTGCAGGTTGTCGAACGACTCGGCCAGGGCCACCTTCAGCTGGTTTTTCTGCTGACGGTACTCCAGCTGCAGGTCGAGGATCTCCTGCTCAATTTTTGATATTTCAATACGGGTGTTGGAAAGGCTTATCTCCGACTGCTCAAGTTCGTATTTTTTCCGTATGAGCCTGGACTCCGACTTCTCAAACTCTGCCTCGGGGATGAACTGCTTTTCATACAGGGCCGAATCCCTGGTGAACTGTTTCTTCACCAGGTTGAACTCCTTCTTGGTCAGTTTCTTTTGTCTCTGCAACCGCCCATAGCGGTCTTCATATTTATTCAGTTCCTCTTTCAGCGATTCAATCTTCTGCTGGTGGTAATCCAGCTCCAGGAAATGCCTGTAATCCTCCGTTTTTTTTAGGAAGGTGGCGTGTATGGGCTGTATGTTGCCCAGCTGGTAATTCTCGCCGGAAATATCCGAATATACTATGGCTTCCATAGAGTCGGTGGCCATCTCACGCAGCTTCTCTTCCAGCTTTAAAACATCTTTGTAGTAGGCTGTATTTTGTATCACCGCCAGGGCCTGGTCTTTTTCCACTTTCTCCCTGTCCTGGACAAACAAGTGTTCGATGTTGCCATTGGCCCGGGCTACAATGGGTGCCGGGGGGTTCTCGGTGGTCACCACAATTTTGGAATGGATGATGTCGGGATACTTGAAGAACCAACTTCCCAGGAGCAGTAGGGCTATCAGGGCGACAATCAATGTGGTGCCCCAGCGGACAATCCATGCAGGCGGACGGCTGAGGATCTCCTGCACTTCGTCCGATCGCAGCTGGATGTTGCGGGCTTCTTTGCTGTCTTTGTTTTTCTTTGCCATATCAGTTACCCAGTTCAAGCTGGTTTTTTACCAGGTGGTAATAAGCCCCCTGCTTATCGGCCAGTTCGGTGTGGGTGCCTTTCTCCACCACCTGGCCCTTGTCGAGGACCACAATCTGGTCGGCATTTTTCACCGTACTCAGGCGGTGGGCTACTACAACAACGGTTCGTCCCTCAAAGAATTGTTCCAGGTTCTCCATGATGGCTTTCTCGTTGTTGGCATCCAGCGAATTGGTGGCTTCGTCGAGGAAGATGAATTCGGGATCTTTGTATACGGCCCGGGCGATCAGGATGCGTTGTTTTTGCCCCTGGCTCAGGCCAATGCCTTCCTTGCCGATCCGGGTGTTGTAGCCCAGGGGCAGGGACTCGATATCCTCCTGTATGTTGGCTGTTTTCACCGCATGCAGCAATTTTTCCTTGTCGACGTATTCATCCGAGACGGCTATGTTGTTGGCGATGGTATCGGAAAAGATGAAACCGTCCTGCATCACCACACCGCACTTGTCGCGCCACACCTTCTTGCTGAAGTTGCCCAGGAAGACATCACCAATCCTTACGTCGCCCTGGACAGGTGCATAGAAACCCAGCAAGAGCTTGATAAGTGTGGTCTTGCCGCTGCCCGAGACACCAACCACCGCTGTGACCTGGTTTTCGGGTATTTGCAGGTCGACGTCCCTGAGTACATATGGCGAATGGGGGCCTTCGTACTGGAAGGAGATGCTGTTGGTCTTCAGGCTCTTATCTTCCGGAAGCGTTCTGATCTTGTTTTCTTCGTAGATCTCTTCGTCGTCTTTGTTGTGAATTTCTCCCAGTCGCTCGAGGCTGATCTTGGCATCCTGCGAGGTGTGGAAAAATTCAATCATCTGCTGCAGGGGCGCATTCAGCTGACCCATGATGAACTGCACGGCCAGCATGATGCCCAGTGTCATCTCGCCGCTGATCACCGCCCTGGCTACGATGAAGGTGATCATCACATTTTTGACCTCGTTGATCAGCACACCACCGGCCTGTTGGTATTGCTCCAGGTAGAGGCTCTTGATCTTGATGCGGAAAAGGCGGGTTTGTATGCTCTCCCATTCCCATCGCTTTTGTTTTTCACAATTGTTCAGCTTGATCTCCTGCATGCCGGTGATCAGCTGGATCAGGTTGCTCTGGTTGTCGGAGAGCTGGGCAAATTTGCGGTGGTCCAGGTGCCGCCTTTTTTTCATGAAAAGCACCACCCACAGGGTGTAGAGGGAACTCCCGATCAGGAAGATGAAAAAGATCTTCCAGCTGTATATGGCCAGCACAATGCCAAAGATGAACAGGTTCAGGAACGAGAACAGGATGTTCAGCGTGCTGGTGGTCAGAAAATTTTCTATACGCCGGTGGTCCTGTATGCGCTGTATCAGGTCGCCTGTCATCTTGCTGTTGAAAAAGGCAATGGGCAGGCGCATCATCTTGATCAGAAAATCGGAGATCAGGTTGATGTTGAGCCTCGTGCTTAGGTGCAGGGTGATCCATCCCCGGATGAAGTTCACCGAGGTGCGCCCGAGGATCAGCACGAGCTGCCCGATGATAATCAGTGTGACAAAATCCAGGTCGTTGTTGTTGATGCCGATGTCGACGATCGCCTGTGTGAGGAAGGGGAACACCAGCTGGAGGACGCTGCCGACGAAAAGACCCAAAAAGAGCTGGGTGACCAGCTTGCGGTAGGATTTGATGTAGGAGAACAAAAAGCCGAAGCCTGACTTGTTGAGCGTCTCGTCTTCCTGTTTGTAGAAGTCGGGTGTGGGCTCCAACAGCAGGCAAAGGCCCTTTTTGACACCGTCCTCTTCGGTCGATGCCCAACCGTCGATGAACTCCTTCCTCGAGAGCTTGATCCTGCCCGTGGCCGGGTCGGACAGATAGACCTGGTCCTTTTTGATCTTGTAGACCACCATGAAGTGGCGCTGCTTCCAGTAGACGATGCAGGGCAGGGGTGCTTCTTTTCTTATCTGATCAAAGGAGATGCGTACCCCCATGGTTCTGAAACCAATGTACTCGGCAGCATCACTGATGCCGAGCATGGAGACCCCCTCGCGGTTGATGTAGCTTTTGTCCCGCAGGGTTTGAAGCGAGTAATTCTTACCGTAGTATTTGGAGACAATTCTCAGGCAGGTGGGTCCGCAATCCAGGGCATCGTGTTGCTGGTAATGGGGAAATTTGATCATCTAGCACACCGGTTTTGCCCAAAAATACAAATTTAATTGGTTTGTAAAAAATAGAATGACCGGAAAATGTGTGGTTTATACATCAAATATCCAGCAACTGCCTGTCGGCATTGCCACCTGGAATCAGCATGTTTTGGGGTTTTTCAATTAGTTCCTTGATTTTCATAAGAAAGCTTACAGAATCTTTGCCATCGATGGTGCGGTGGTCGTAGGAGAGGGCGATGTACATCATGGGCCTGATCTCCACCTGGCCCTCGACAGCCACCGGCCGCTCCTGTATGGTGTGCATGCCCAGTATGGCCGACTGGGGCGGGTTGATGATCGGGGTGGAGAGCAGGGAACCAAAAACCCCGCCGTTGGTGATGCTGAAGGTGCCGCCTTCCATCTCGTCTATGGCGATCCGGTTTTTTTGTCCCTTCTCGCCCAACTCTTTCACCTGCTTTTCCAGGTCGGCCAGCGAACGGCTTTCGGCATTTCTGATCACCGGAACCATCAGGCCCTTGGGGGTCTGCACGGCAATGCCTATGTCGGCGTATTGCGGGTAGACCACCTCTTCGCCGTCGATCATGGAGTTGACATTGGGAAAAGCCTGCAGTGCCTGGGCCGAGGCTTTGATGAAAAAGGACATCAGCCCCAGCTTGATGCCATGCTTGTCCTGGAAGGCTTTCTGGTAACGCTTTCTCAGGTCCATCACCTGCGACATGTCTACCTCGTTGAAGGTGGTGAGCATGGCCGTCTCATTTTTCACCGACACGAGTCTTTCGCTGAGTTTTCGGCGCAGCCGGCTCATCTTTTTTCGCTGTTCCTCCCGGGAAAATTCTGCTGCAGGGGAAACCCCAGATGAAGGTGTTTGTTCCTGGGTGAAAGCATCCCCGCTACGGGTGGCGCCCGTTTGGTCCGTTTGTGGCTGGTCGTCCCCCCGGGCAGGTAAGTCTTCCTTTTGAAGGCCTTCCATGGCCTGGTAGACATCCTGCTTGGTGATCCTGCGCAGCCCCTGAAGGATATCATCCAGGGAAAGGCCATGGGCTTCCATCATTTTTCGGGCCACGGGTGTTGCCTTCACCCGTGTGGAGTCTTCTTTTGTCCGGCCTGCAGCGGGCGGACCACCGGGACCTTTTTGACCGGATTTCCCCGTGGTGCTGGGTTCGGCAGAGGTGGTCGTGGCCGCGGGTTTACTGGTAGGCTTATCAGGGTCCGGCTTAGGGGCTTCGGCGGATGGGCCGGTTGTTTGTCGGGGCTGGTCCTGTTCTTCCTGCCCTGAGCCAACAGCACCGGTTGGTTGGGCTGTTTCCCTGCTGCTTGTTTCATCGGCCGGGGTTTGGCTTTCTGCCTGACTTTTTTGTGGGGCCTGGGCTGAAGTATCTATCTTGCATGCCACAGAGCCCACCTTGACAGTCTCTCCTTCCTGCGCCAGTATCTGGATGGGACCACTGCCCTCGGCTACCAGGGGCAGGGTGGCTTTATCGGATTCTATTTCAGCTATTTCCTGGTCTTTTTCGACATAGTCGCCGTTTTCCACCAACCAATCAGCGATCTCCACTTCGGTGATGGATTCTCCGGGACTGGGTATTTTTACTTCAAGCATGGCTTATGATTTGATATAATTTTGTTGTTTGACTTCTTTT
>CAJXLE010000063.1 GCA_913055895.1 uncultured Bacteroidota bacterium
GAAATGGTTTGAAGAGGATTATGCGCTGGTCGACCTCAGCGAGCTGGCGGTGCATTCACAGAACGCTCAAACCCACGATGAGCAGGGGGTGATACCCAAGATCCACGATGCCCTCATCCTGGGACTGAAAGATTTTTTCAATAAGCTGAATTTCGACAAGGCGGTGCTGGGCCTGTCAGGTGGCATCGATTCATCGGTGGCGCTGGTGGTGGCTGCCCGGGCACTGGGACCACAGAACGTGCGCGCTTTGCTGATGCCGGGGGCCTACTCCTCGGAAGGGTCGGTGAGCGACTCAGAGGTTCTTGCCCGCCGACTGGGGGTTCGTTATGATACGGTGCCCATACAGGGTGTGATGGACGGCTTCACCGGTGTGCTGGATCCCCTTTTCAAAGATACCGAAGAGGATGTCACCGAAGAAAACCTGCAGGCGCGCATACGGGGTACCCTCCTGATGGCCGTCTCCAACAAGTTTGGCAACATCCTGCTGAACACCTCCAACAAGAGCGAGTCGGCCGTGGGCTACGCCACCCTCTATGGTGATATGAGCGGTGCCCTGTCGGTGCTGGGTGATGTATACAAAACCGATGTCTACAAGCTGGCCGAATACATCAACAGGGATGAGGAAGTGATTCCCCGAAGCATCATAGAGAAAGCACCCTCGGCGGAGCTGAGGCCCGACCAGAAAGACAGCGACAGCCTGCCCCGGTATGAGGTGCTGGATAAGATCCTGTTCCAGTACATCGAGCTGCAAAAATCCACTGCCGAGATCGTGGAGGAAGGCTTTGACGAGGCCACCGTGAGGCGCATCACCTCCATGGTCAATGCCTCGGAATATAAACGCTACCAGGCCCCGCCGGTGATCCGCATCTCCTCCAAGGCTTTCGGTGCCGGCCGCAGGATGCCCCTGGTGGCAAGGTATTGACAGTCCAGGCAGGAGCCATGATTTCATCGCTTTGTTATAGGTCTCCTGCAGGGACACAAATCCACAGCACATACGAACCATGCCGCTTTTAGGCTTGGCTGTTAAATGGCAATATTCAGCAGTTGCCCGGTAACCTTGGCAAAGCTGCTCTTGCTGATGGGCTTGGTCAGGTAGGCGTCGAAAAGGTTCTTGTCATAAGAGTACTGCTCGCGCATGTAGGCTGTCTGTGCCACCACGGGAATACCAGGCGATTGTTCCTTGATCTTCCTGGTGGTTTGTATGCCGTCAAGTCCCGGCAACCTAAGATCCATCAGTACCAGGTCGATATCCCTGTGGGAAGCGAACAGCTCGAGCGATTTTTCACCGGTCTCAGCATGAAGGATCGTGACACCCGTTTCATGGAGAAATTCCTCCAGCAGCCTGAAATTGTCGGGCTGGTCTTCGACGATCAGGATTTTTTTCGTTTTGGGAGCCGTTATTTCTGCCTTTGTTTGGTCTGCCGGCTCACCGGAAGGGTTGTAAGGTATGGTGAAACGGAACACCGATCCGCCCTCGTCTTCGCTGTCAAGGTACACCTTGCCCCCCATGGTTTCAACAATGCCTTTGACGATGGAAAGACCCAGGCCAATCCCCCCATAGTGCCGGTTGGTGTATTCTTCGCCCTGGCGGAAATGTTCAAATATCATCGTGCGTTTTTCCGGGGCAATGCCAATACCCGTGTCTTTCACATGGAACCGCAGCTTGTTGTCGGCCAGCAGCTCGTATCCCACCTCCACATAACCCTTTTGCGTGAACTTGATGGCATTGTCGCCCAGGTTGGTCAGCACCTGCAGCAAGCGCTCCCGGTCGGCAATGATCCGGTCATTCCCGTCATCCATGCCGTAAGTGTCCACCACCTGGATGGATTTGTTCTTTTCACCGGACCACTGTTCCAGTTGGTCTTTGACCTCCCTGATGAGTTCGTTGGCCTTAAAATCCGATTCATTCAGGTTGAGTTGACCCGTCTGTATAAAGGATACATCCAGGATGTCGCTTATGATTCGAAGCAGCTGGTTGCCGCTGTTTTTAACATGCCGGATGTAAGCCTTTTGATCCTCCGGGCTGAGCCCGGGATTGTCCAGAAGCTCTGAAAAACCCATGATCGAGTTGAGGGGCGTTCGTATCTCATGGGAGATGTTGGCCAGGAAGGCGTTTTTGATGCGGTTGCTCTCCTCTGCCTTTTCTTTCTGCCGGAGCAACTCCCTTTGATTGGTCTTCCTGGCAGTGATGTCCTGTTGCGTTCCCCAAACCCTCACCAGTCTTTCGCTCTCGACAATACCGGTGATGTTGTTGTTGAAGTATCTTATCTTACCCGAAACACCCCTTGAGCGGGTCTCGATGTCCCTGACGTTGTAACGCGACCGGACAAATGTCTGTACCAGCTGGTAAAGGTCGCGTGCCAGGTCGGCCTGGCTTAAATCTTTCAACTTATTGCCAACCAGCTCATCGGTCGAGGCGTAACCATACATGGTGGCCAGCTGGGGATTGCATTCGCCGATGAAAAGATTCTCATAAAGGAAGTGGGCCTGATCTTCCTGGGGCAGATGGGTGTTCAGTGGTTGGGGCAAATCCAGTCGATAAACCCCTTCAGAGATTTGGTTGAGGAAAGTGCGGTAACGCTCCTGGCTTTCCCTTATCTGGTCAAAATAATTATGCAACTGTGCATTTTTATCTTCCAGCTCCCGGTTGCTGATTTTCAGCTTTTCGGAAAGCTTCAGGTATTCTTCGTAAAGCGAGTAATATTCTTCCTTGGCTTTCTGGATGGCCCGTATGGACTCGTCTTTTTTGAAAAACTCCTGGCGCGAGAGGTAGAAGATCAGAAGGCTGGTGGCCGCAACAAAAACCCCTCCCTTGATGGTCTGGTAGTGCGTGATGATGGTCTCCTCCCTGGTGATTTGAAGCAGGATGAGATCGGAAAAGAAGATCCACAGGAAACTGATCACAAAATAGATCAATGTGATTTTCAGGGAAGCCCGGTTAAGCATTCTTTTCCAATTCATGGTGGTTTTGTATCCTCTTTGCTGTTTTCCTGTAAAAATCTCAGTTGGCCTTGTTAATAAGAACGTTTTTCTTGCTCTTGCGGTTGTAAAGATGCCCGATTATTTTTATATATTTCCCCATGGTAAATTTATCACAAAAACCTGAACAATCAAGAATGTGAATCATTTAGGGCACTAATTTATATTAATTTAAGATAAATGGGTCTTATTTGCCTTTTTGTGGCAGGCCTGGCAGAGATTTGGATTTTCATACTTTTGTATTTAGCCCTTTTGTTATTTAAAGGATGCATGACCTCCGGCCCGTTTGCGGGGTTGGGTTGATTTTACTGCAAGAAGATTTTTGGCCGCCGGAAGAGACGTAAATGACAAAATGATCATTGATGTCACAAGAAAATGATCGTTGATCGTGGAATTTCCTTTTGGCTATAAATGAATTAGGCTATCATCAAATGAAACCTGCATCCAAGAACTTACACAACAAGGACATGGTTATTCATGCTGGTTCCATACGGCCAATATATAAACAAAAAAATAACCGTATGAAACGTCCATGACAAAATCATCATTAATATCACAAAAGAAACTGGTTTTTTTAGAGTAAGTGGCATACGACCAAGACATTAAAAAAAGACAACTCCTTATCGACAATAATCCTGACATATCGGTTGTCCTGCCGTTCTACAATGCTGAAAACACCCTGTGGCGGGCATTGATCAGCATCCGAAATCAATCATTCCGCAATTTCGAATGCATTGCAGTGGACAATTGCTCCACCGACAGGGGTGCGGCCATGGTGAAAAGAATGGCGCGCGAAGATCCCCGCTTCATACTGGCAGGGGAATCACGCCGTGGAGTGGCACCAGCTTTCAACCGTGGAGCCGCCCTGGCCCGGGGACATTACCTGGCCCGCATGGATGCCGACGATGTGATGCGCCCCAGGCGGCTTGAATTGCAACGCGATTTTCTGGAGGGGCATCCCGCCTGTGGGGCAGTGGGAGGGAAGGTGGTCCACCGGGGTTCGGGCCTGGGCAGGGGAGGCCTGGAGAAATACGTCGAATGGAACAACGGTGTGCTCACCTACCGGCAAATACTCAACCAGCGCTTTGTAGATGCACCCGTGGTCAATCCAACGGCCATGTGGCGCCGGGAGACAGGTGAGCGGTTGGGTCTCTACCGCTCCGGCGATTTTCCCGAGGACTACGAGATGTGGCTGCGGTGGCTGCATCAGGGTGTGCGGATGGCCAAGGTCCCGGAGGTGGTCCTGGACTGGTACGATTCGCCCGGTCGCCTCACCCGCAGCCACCCGGCCTACAGCGACGATGCTTTTTACCGGGTCAAAAGCCGGTACCTTGCCCTGTGGCTGAAGGAGAACAACCCCCACCATCCTGGGGTGGCGGTGTGGGGTGCCAGCCGCATCTCCCGTGGCAGGGCCCGGATGCTGGAAGAATACGGAATCCGGATATCTTGCTATATCGACATACGCAGGAACAGGGTGCTGGATAAGCCGCTGATGTATTACCGCGACCTGCCGGAAGCCGGGGAGATGTTCGTCCTGGTGTACGTGCGCCAGTGGCATGCCAAGGACCGCATCGTCCGTTTTTTGACAGATAAAGGATATGTCGAGGGCAGGGACTTTTTGCTGGTGTCCTGAAGATTTTCAGTCGTCATTTCTCATCAACTGTCATCCCATCCACTGTCAGCCCATCAACAGTCATCCCATCAATAGTCAGCACCATTTAAAAAACCCGCTTACCCTGTCCATTCTCCATTGCTATAAGACCACAAACCCAGGATGGGCAGAACCCTTAAAACGGGCACCTTAGCTTCATCGTTCATTTTATGTGTTCAAATGCTTCCATGGACTTTAATCCTATATACCTTTTGAAGGTCTAATCTCCTGAGACAACCAAAAAAATCCCAAGACATGCGCAAATCATTTTTTCTTTCACTGTTTTTATTAACCTTGTTGAGCTTCTCTTTCGCCCGATTGCAGGCGAAAGAAGATGTCCGGCTCCTGCGCTTTCCCGACATCAACGACGGGACAATCGCCTTTGTTTATGCAGGCGACATATGGACCGTAGACGCCGACGGGGGTGATGCCAGGCGGCTCACATCCCACGAAGGACTGGAACTTTTTCCCAAGATCTCGCCCGACGGCAAATGGATTGCCTTTTCCGGCCAGTATTCGGGAAGCCGGCAGGTGTACGTGATGCCCGCTGAAGGGGGCACACCACGCCAGCTGACCTGGTACAACGATGCCGGCATGATGCCGCCCCGCGGTGGCTTCGACCATGTGGTGCTCGACTGGACGCCCGACAGCCGCCACATCATCTTCCGCGCCAACCGCACGCCTTACGGACGCCGCAACGGCAAATACTTTAAGATTGGACTGGAAGGTGGACTGGAAGAGCCCCTGCCCATACCCGAAGGCGGTTTTGGCGTGCTCTCGCCCGATGGCAACAGCATGTGCTATGCACCCATCAGTCGCGAGTTCCGCACCTGGAAGCGGTATAAGGGTGGACGGGCAGCAGACCTGTGGATATACGACTTTCAGAGGGACCACTCCCGTCAGATCACCAGCTTCGAGGGCACCGACCACATACCGGTATGGCATGGCGAGAAGATCTATTTTGCCTCCGACCGCGACCAGACCCTCAACATACACAGCTACGATACCGAATCAGGCGACATACAGCAGATCACCCAACATGAGAAATACGACGTGATGTGGCCTTCAGGGTCGGGCGGTATGATGGTCTACGAGAACGGTGGGTACCTTCATAAGCTGGACCTTTCGACAGGCGAACAGGAGAAGGTGTCGGTCAACATACGATTCGACAACCCCAACATCCTGCCTTATCACGAAAAGGTGAAGGAAGACATCCACAGCTATTCGGTCTCGCCTGCGGGCAACCGCGCCATCTTCGACGCACGCGGCGACATCTATTCGGTCCCGGCCGAAAACGGCAGCATACGCAACCTGACCCGGTCGCAGGGTGTGCGCGAGATGTACCCCAGCTGGTCGCCCGATGGCCGTTACCTGATATGGGTCTCCGACAAGTCGGGAGAGTACGAAATCTACCTGAAAGAAAACAGGGAAGGGGCCGAGCCCCGGCAGTTGACCGAAAACTCTTCGGCCTGGAAGTACCAGCCGGTATGGTCGCCCGACAGCAAGATGCTGCTCTATTCCGACCGCACCCTGAACCTCAAGCTGATCGATGTGGAGAAAGGCCGTGAGCAGGTGATCACCAAAGCCCGGTACAACGAGATCAGGGATTACCGTTTCTCGCCCGATTCACGGTGGATCACCTACAGCAAGGGCGGCGACAACGGCCAGGACGCCGTCTGGGTGTACGACATCAAGAAGGGGGAAAACCACAAGCTCACCGGCGACACTTTCAACGACCGTTCACCGGTGTTCTCCTCCTGCGGCAACTATCTCTATTTCCTGTCCAACCGCGATTTCAACCTGGCCTTCTCCGACTTTGAGTTCGACTACCTCTACAACGACGCCACCCGCATCTATGCCCTGGCCCTTCGCAAGGACAGTCCGCGGATCTTCGAATACAAAAGCGATGAAGTGCAGGTGGAGGGAGCCGGAGAAGGGGATGGCTTCCAAGGTAGTGGTTCAGGAGAAAATACCGGAAAAGATGCTGGCAGTGACAATGCAAATGGGGCTCCCGGTTCGGAAGGAGTAAATGTAAGCATCGACTTTGAAGGCATACAAGGCCGGGTCATCGCCTTCCCCATGAAAGCCGGTAACTACAGCAACCTGCAGGCTACCGAAGCGGGTTTTATCTACACCGCCGACGGCGCCCTTCATCAATACAACCTGGAGGAGGAAAAGGATGAGGTCGTCATGGAAGGTGTGCGCCGCGCTATGGTGGCAGCCGACGGCAAACACATGCTCTACCGCTACAACTCCGACTATGGTATAGCCACCCTGGCTCCCGGCCAGGAAGCAGGCACCGGCAAGCTCGACCTGGGCGATATGATGATGAAGATCGACCCCCGCACCGAATGGCAGCAGATATACGAGGACGGGTGGCGCATCTTCAGGGACTTCTTTTACGTGAGCAACCTGCATGGGGTCGACTGGCAAGGCATACGCGAGAAGTACGCCGAGCTGCTGCCCCATCTCAGCCACCGGGCCGACCTCGACTACATCTTCGGGGAGATGGTGGCCGAGACCAACACGGGACATTGCTATGTCAACTATGGCGACTTTGAGCGGGTCGACCGCATAGAGACGGGGCTGCTGGGGGCGCGGCTGGAAGCCGACCAGGATGCCGGCTATTTCAGGATCGCCGAGATCTACCCCGGCGAAAACTGGAACCCGTCACGCCGTTCGCCCCTGACCGAGCAGGGTGTGAACGTGGCCGAAGGCGAATACCTGATACGCATCGACGGCCAGCCGGTGGACGTAGGGGAGAACCCCTACCGGTACCTGGAGAACAAAGCCGACAAGGTGGTGGAGATCACGGTCAACAGCGAGCCTACTTCAGACGGTGCCCGCACCTATAAGATCGAACCCGTGGAAAGCGAGCTGTCACTGATGTACCTGGACTGGGTGCAGAAACGCCGTGAGATGGTCGAAGAGCTCTCCGACGGACGCATCGGATACATCCACGTGCCCAACACCTCGGTCGACGGCAACAGGGAGCTGTTCCGCGGTATGTATGCCTACCACCACAAGGATGCGCTGATCATCGACGACCGCTACAACGGCGGTGGTTTCATCCCCGATGTGATGGCCGAGCTGCTGGACCGGGAGACCCTGAGCTACTGGCACCGCAAGGGACTGGAGCCTTCCAGGACACCGGCTGTGGCGCACGACGGACCCAAAGCCATGCTCATCAACCATTACTCCTCCTCGGGTGGCGACGCCTTTCCCTACTACTTCAAGAAGAAGGGACTGGGCAAGCTGATCGGCACCCGCACCTGGGGCGGCCTGGTGGGCATGTCGGGCAACGCTTCCCTGGTGGACGGCGGTTACATCGCCGTACCCCGCTTTGGCATCTTCAACGAGGATGAAGAGTGGATCATCGAAGGCATTGGCGTATATCCCGACATCCGCGTGGTGGACACACCCCACAAGGTGGCCAGAGGACAGGACCCCAGCCTGGAGAAGGCAGTCGAAGTGCTGATGAAGCAGCTGGAGGAAACACCCCAGCAAGAGGTGGAACCACCCGAAGATCCCGATCGCTCGGGCTGGATAGAAAAGAAAATACGGAAGGATTGATGGCCCCGGGAGTGATCTGATCATTCCCTGGAATAAAGAAGCTTCGTGATCTGTTGCCGGCTTAAAAACAGGTCACGAAGCTTCGACTTAAGGACGATTTATGAGGACAAGCGTCTTAAGCGCTTAAATGTAAAAGGCCTTTCAATATATTTAACGACACCTTTCGCCTTTAAAGTATCCTTTAAACCAAAAAGGTGTATCCTCTTGTCTTTCTCTTTTGATAGGCTTTATATACCAGTCGGACCATCCGGGAACCTTCATTTTATTCATTGTATTTTTCCTGGATGCCCTTGTAGTAAGCGCGCGCCACTTTTTCCACATCCATCCCCAGCATGCGCATGATATAGGTTTTGGCCACATGCAGCTGAAGCCTGAGTACCCCGTTCTTCCTGTATTTTCTTGCAGAGGTGACGATGTCGCGTTGGATGACACGGAACTTAGCATGCTTCTTGATGCGGGGGATGATCTCATAGTCTTCCAGGAAACGGTAATTCTCATTGAAGCCCCGGACTTTTTCGAACAACTCGCGGTTGATGAACATCGACTGATCGCCGCCCCGGCACCACTGGCAGTTGAAACGGGTAAAAAACGCGAAAAAGTTGAGCACCGGATGGTCCATGTCCCACTTCATCCTGAAACACCCGGCCCCATAACCGTTCTTGACGGACGAGAGGATATCGGCGTCGAAGCCCTCCGGGGGATAGGTGTCGGCGTGCAGGAAATAAAAGAGGTCGCCCGAGGCCATCCGCGCCCCGGCATTCATCTGTTTGGCCCGTCCCGTGTGTTTGTGGTTGACAACCTTTGCTCCTTTGCTCCGGGCTATCTCCAGGGTGTCGTCGTCGCTGATGCCATCCGAGACGATCACCTCCTCAATGTTCTCGGGTGAACTGTTCCGGTAAAGATGATCCAGCACATTGCCGATGTTCTCCGATTCATTGTAGGTTGGAATGATGATGCTTATCCTCATAACCGGTTCTTTTTGTGTTCGTTCGAAGATAATACAAATGCATTGGAAAAGCCCCCGTTTTAAGGTCTTTTAACATAATCCCAAAACCATTGAAGTGTGTGGCTTCAATGCATCACCCCATACAAACAATCGTAAAATTTCCCTTTTTATTATGTTAAATTTCCACCCCGCTTAGCGGTCCCCTTAGCGGTCCCCTTAGCGGACCCCTTAGCGGTCCGCTAAGCGGTCCGCTAAGCGGGGTCGTTTTTATTCGTAGCGCAGGCTGTCGACGGGGTTGGAACGGGCGGCGGCGACGGTCTGGTAGCTGACGGTGACCACCGCTATGAGCAGGGCCAGGAGCGAGCCGGCCAGGAAGTACCAGGGTGAGATGTTCACGTGGTATGCAAAGTTTTGCAGCCAGTTTTTCAGGAACAGGTAGGCCAGGGGCCAGGCCACCAGGTTGGCCACGACCACCCAGAAGGTGAATTTTTTCAGCAACAGGAAGACGATGCTGTGGATTTGCGCGCCCATGGCCTTGCGTATGCCTATCTCCTTGGTTTTTTGTTCGGCCATGAAGGAGGCCAGACCAAACAGTCCCAGGCAGGCAATGAAGATGGCCAGGGCCGAGAAGACGCCAAAGACCTTGCCGGTGCGGAACTCCTCCTTGTGCATGGACTGGTGGTTTTCATCCAGGAAGAAATAGCGGAAGGGCTCCTGTCCCAGGAATTCCTTCCAGGTGCCTTCTACTTTGGAGAGCACAGGTTGGGCCCCCGTATTGTCGTACCGCACCGTAAGGTATTCGGTGGGGCGCAGGGAAGGATGCAGCAGCACCAGCGGCCTTATTTTCTGATGGAAGGAGCGGAAATGGAAATTTTTCACCACCCCTATGATCTCCCAGTATATCTCGTTGCCCCGGAAGGATGTTCTCACGCGTTTGCCTGTCACGGGTTTTTCGTAGCCCAGGACGTTGGCAGCCGCTTCGTTGATGACAAGGCAGGTGGTGTCGTTTCGGTCTTTGCTGAAAAAGCGGCCATCACTCATCTCCAGGTCGAGTACCTGGTCCAGGTTGTACCCCACCGCAACCGAGCGGAAAGGGTGTGATTCCTCGGTATCCTGGCCCACCGTCTGCACCGGAAAGCCGTTGAACATCATTCCCGGCAGGCTGCCCGCCCTGGATATGCTTTTTATCTTCGGGTATTCCATGAGTTTTTGCTTGAACGACTCATAGGAGCTGCCCAGCTTGTTGGACTGTTCCACCACCAGCACCTTTTCGGTCTGGTAACCCAGGTCCTTGTGCATGATAAACTGCAGTTGGTTGTATATGAGCAGGGTGGAGATGAAAAGGATGATGGAGATGGCAAACTGGAAGACCACCAGTCCGTTGCGGAAACCTGAACGTGTTTTGCCTGTGAGCAGTCCGGATGAGAGTCCCTGGCTGATGCTGATACCCGACAGGTACCCGGCCGAGTAAGCACCGGCGATGACACCCACCAGCAGTCCCAGGGCCAGCAATGCCGGGATGACGTACCAGTGCTCGGTGTAACCGATGCTCAGGTCTTTTCCGGCCAGGTTGTTGAAGAAAGGCAGCACCGTCTCGATCAGGATCATGCTGATGAAAAGGGCCACCATGCTCATCAGGATGGCCTCCAGCAGGAATTGCCGGAAAAGCTTGGCCCTGTTGGCGCCTGCCACCTTTCGCATGCCCACCTCACGTGCACGTTTGGCCGCCCTGGCCGTGGAGAGGTTCATGAAGTTGATGCAGGCAATAAAAAGGATGAAGACGGCGATGATGCCGAAGATATAGACATACTTCATACTTGAGTTGGCCTCAAGCTCGAAATCGGTATGGGATTTCAGGTGTATCGAAGTGATGGGTTGGAGGAAATAGCGGTAGGAATTTCCCTGCTCCAGGAATTTTTCCAGGGTAACCCCCATCATTTCCTTCAACTCGGGTGCCACATGCTCCTCGGCAATGGAATGCACTTTTTTCTCCACCTCTGTAACATTGGCTCCATCCTTTAGCCGGAGATACGTGTATGACATGTCGTTGTTGAGCCAGGTGGTGCTGTGGGCGATCCACTGTTCTGTAATCATTGAGGCCAGCATATCGAAATGAAAATGGGAGTTGTGGGGACAGTCTTCTGTTATCCCTGTCACTTCAAATTCTTCGCCTTCCACTTCGATGGTCTTGCCCATGGCAGGCTCATCGCCAAAATATTTGGATGCCGTCGACTCTGTCAGCAGGATGGTGTTGGGCCGGTTGAGAATGTTTTCGGGATTGCCCTTTATCAGTTTGAAAGAGAAAATGTCAAAGAAGGTGGAATCGGTGTACAGGAAATCCTTTTCAAAGAAGGTCCTGTCGCCGATTTTCACGGTCATGCCTTCGCCGAAATAGTTAAACAACCTGACGCTGTTGATCACCTGGGGTATTTCATTGACCATGGTTTCGCCGACTGCTGCACCAGTGGTGACCCCGTCCATCTCTCTTCCCTGGAATTCGCCGTCCATGGCAATGCGGTAGATGTCGTCCGAATGTTTGTGAAACCGGTCGTAACTCAGTTCATCGATGACAAAGAGTGCGATCAGTATGCTGCAGGCCAGTCCGATGGCCAGGCCCAGCAGGTTGATGGCAGAAAAAACCTTATGGCGTGAGATGTTGCGAAGGGCTACCTTTAGAAAATTGCGGAACATAGTTGGAGGATTTTATGGGTTCTTTTTGATAACAGGTACCAAATGCCGTGCCTTAATGGTAACACACTGCAGGTTAGGTTTTTACAATTCCGGGGGCAACGCTGTATGTAAAAAATTTTTACATTGCTGTTTCATATCGTACATCTGCTTTTTTTCTATTCATATCTGAGGCTTTCCACCGGGTTGGTCCGGGCTGCGGTAAAGGCCTGGTAAAAGACTGTTCCAAGGGCCACCACGATGGCAATGGCGGTTGCCAGCAGGAAATAGAGAGGTTGAAGGTCCACCCGGTAGGCGAAATTTTGCAGCCAGTTCTGCAGGGCAAGATATACCAGGGGCCAGGCTACCAGGTTGGCCAGAAGCACCCATTTGAGAAATTGAGAAGACAGCATCACCACGATCCTGTAAGAGGAAGCCCCGATGGCCTTGCGGATGCCGATCTCCTTTGTTTTGCGTTCGGTCATGAAGGCAGCCAGGCCAAATAGTCCCATTGCGGCGATAAATATGGCCAGGATGGAAAATATGGCAAACAACTTTTTCATCCGGATTTCATTTCTGTATCCCTGCTGGTATTGCTGATCCAGGAAGGTATAGCGAAAAGTGAAGTTGGGTATTTGTTTTCGAGCAGGGTTTGCACCAACATTTTGCCAACGGCATCATCCGGATCGGAAAGTCCCAGTTTTTTTATGGCAGCTTCATTGATGAGAAAAGCCCCCTGCCGGTCGCTCCGAAAATCGTCTGAAAAGCCGCGTCCGGCCACCAGGTGCATGTTCATCGTAGAGACAAAATCTTCATCCACATCGATGAGATGAAAATTCTCCGTGCTGTTTTGGGCTTTCTCCTTGATTCGAAAGATGCCGTCGCCGTAGGATTTTTTCCCCAGTTTGTTGTCGGCAAGTGTTATGTGGCTGATGTCGTTTGTCTGGAGCAGCGTTTCCTTCAAAACAGGCATTTTACGGTGAAACTGACGGTCGTTCGAATGCACCACCATCACTTTTCCGGGGTTGAATCCCATGTTGATGGATGGGTATTCCTCTTTTAAAGCAGGGGGGATGTTGTTGTTGGTGTGGGGCAGGTGGTAGGATTTTCCCTCCGCGGTGCCTTTTCTTTCCACTCGGTAGATGTTGTCAGCGTTTTGGTGGAAACGGTCAAAGCTGAACTCGTATCTCACATAGATGCCGATCAATATCACAGCCGTCAGTCCTGTGGTCAGTCCCAGGATATTGATAAGCGACAGGGTCCGGTGCTTTTTTATGTTTCGCAGGGCTGTTTTGATGTAGTTGCGGATCATGAGACAAATTTAATGGATTAATTGATAGATTTTTAATTTTCTGTTTTGGCTGCGAACACCGATGCAAATTATGTCCGCAACATTTTGCAAGTGTATCATGATGTGCGTCATGTTTAGACGGTGGTACCTAAATGTTTATCCTTTTCAGATGGTGGTACTTAAATGTTTGTTCTCTTCAGATTATGGTACCTAGATGTTCGTCCTTTATAAATGGTGGTACCAAGATGTGTGCCGCAATTCATTTTGATTTGATTTTTAGGCTCATACCATATTTTTCCCTGTCTTTCTCCCCCTTGTATGTCTATTTTTTTTACATTTATGTAAAATTTTTTGACACTGGCTGCAGGTCGGGCTTTCTGTTTTTATGTGACAATTGGCGGTTCAGTGTCTTTTATCTTGAGTAAAAGGAAAGCAGGCAGGAAGAAAATCAGCAGGGGGTTTTTTATTGAATGCATGAAATAGCATGAAGAAGAAAGGCAAAATCCTGGTAGTCGATGACGATTCCAGCGTTCTCAGGTCACTGGAATTCCTCCTGGAGGATGAGTTTGAATGGGTGGGCACCCTGGCCAATCCCAATCTGATACCCAACTACCTGACCGGGTATAATCCCGACGTGGTGTTGCTGGACATGAATTTTTCGGCCGGGATGCACAGTGGCAATGAAGGTTTGTTTTGGCTCAGGGACATCCGCAGCAGGAATGAGGATGTGGAGGTGGTGCTTTTCACTGCCTATGGGGACATTAACCTGGCGGTTCAGGCGATGAAGGAGGGAGCCATGGATTTTGTGGTCAAGCCCTGGAACAATGAGAAGCTGGTCGCCACCCTCCATAATGCTTTGAAGCTGCATGAGAGCCGCCACCAGGTGAAGGATCTGAACCGCCGCACCGAGTCACTGAGCCAGGAGCTCAACAGGAAAAGCTCGGAGATCATTGGTGAGTCGGATGCCATGAAAAAGGTGATGGCCACGGTGGGGAAGGTAGCTGCCACCGAGGCCAATGTGTTGATCACCGGGGCCAATGGTACGGGCAAAGAGCTGATTGCCCGGGAGATTCACCGGCTTTCCGGGCGTTCCGGAAAGCCCCTGATCACTGTCGACCTGACCAGCGTGCACGAATCGCTTTTTGAGAGTGAGCTTTTCGGACATGTGAAAGGGGCCTTTACAGATGCCCACCACGATCGCACCGGCAGACTTGAGACCGCCTCCGGGGGCACACTTTTTCTTGATGAGATCGGCAATTTGCCTTATCATCTGCAGGCCAAACTTTTGACTGTGCTGCAAAACAGGGAGGTCATCCCTGTTGGCTCAAACGAGCCGCGGCCCATAGACATACGCCTGGTATGTGCCACCAACCAGGATATGAACCAACTGGTGGCGGAAGGGTTGTTCCGCGGCGATCTTTTTTACCGCATCAACACGATCCATTTAGAAGTACCGCCGCTGAAGGAGCGGGGTGATGATGTGGTTCTTCTTGCAGACTACTACCTGGATTATTACCGCAACAAGTACGGCCGGCCTGGATTGGTTTTTGATTCGCAGGCACTGGAACGGTTAAAAAACTACCATTGGCCTGGCAATGTGCGCGAGTTGCGTCATGCAGTTGAGAAGGCCGTCATTCTCAGTGAAGGCGAGCGCATTGGTGCAGGCGATTTTTTCTTCCACGCAGAAACAAAGAGCCAGGCCCACGATGAGTGGCCTTTGAAGTTTGAAGAGATCGAGAAGAAGGCCATCATACGTTCGCTGGCCAACAACAGTGGCAAATTGGTGGATGCCGCCCGGGAGTTGGGCATCACGCGGCAAACCCTGTACAACAAGCTCAGGAAGTACGGCATCGATCCATCGGACAAAAACAAGGGCTTATGATACAACGGCGATTTTACCTGGCGGTGGTCATTCGGGTGGTGTTGATGGTCGTCGCTGCATTGGTACTGGCTTTCAACATCTTTCAGTATGAAAAACTGTTTACCGTGATGGGGGCCGGTGTGGCGATGATGCTGTTGGCCGTCGACCTGGTGCGCATCACCAACCGCTTTAACCGCAACATGGTTTCCTTTTTTGAGGCCCTGAAGCATGAAGACCATGCTTTTGGTCTGAAAAAGATCAATGTACCGGGTTACCCTGTTTTGTCGGGATATATGGACGAGATCAGCCGCAAGCTTTCCCGTGTATATGCCGACAGGGCGATCCAGGCCCGCTTTCTCAACAGCATAGTGGATCACGTAAGCGTGGGTTTGATGGCCGCAGAGAAAGATGGGCGGGTGGTCTTTTTCAACCAGGCGGCGCAGCAACTTTTGGACCTGCACAGGATCACCCACACCGATGCCCTGCGGCAACACCTGCCGGAATTTGGCAACATGCTGATGAGCATGAATGCCGGCGATCAGAAGATGGTACGGATCCAGACCCGGCAAGGCCTCCGGCATCTTTCCCTGCGCTCGGGCTTTTTTACTTCCCGGGAAGAGCAGATGCATCTGTATTCTTTCCAGGATGTGGCACATGAAGTGGAGGAAGCCGAGCTGGATACCTGGAAGAAGCTGATACGCGTGCTGACCCATGAGATCAACAATTCCATTTCGCCCATTTATTCGCTGTCGGATTCGATCCGCAAGAAAGTTTCCGGGGAATCGTCGGGCCCGGCATCTTTGAACAAGGTGAAAGAGGGCTTGCACATCATACAGGAGCGCAGCAGGGGCCTGCTGGATTTTGTGGAAAAATTCAGAAGCCTCACACCCCGTGGCTCCCTCAACCGCGAGTCTTTTGCCGTTGAAGAGCTTTTTTACCGGGTGGTTATCTTGATGCGGGACTATGACATTTCGGGATCCGGTGATTATCGCAGCACCGCTCATGATGGCGGGCGATCCGGGAAGAAGTTGTCTTTCCCGGTCATATCAACGACTGTCTACCCTGAGTCGCTGAAGCTATATGCCGATAAGAAATTGCTGGAGCAGGTTCTGATCAACCTGGTGAAAAATGCCATGGAGGCTCACTTGTCGGGCAAAGAGCAAGGACTGACAGGAGAGGGGGGCCGGATCAACCTGAAGGCTTTTCAGGAGGGATCGCAAAAGGTGATTGAGGTGGGCGACGATGGGCCGGGTATGGGTTCCGAACAGATGAAAAGTATTTTC
>CAJXLE010000064.1 GCA_913055895.1 uncultured Bacteroidota bacterium
GAAGAGCGAGCCGTACAGCAGGTAGCCTCCCAGGAAGTAGAAGATGAAAGTGCCTATGATCAATACAAAGTTGACATCCTCGAGGGCTTTAAACAGGTGTTTGGCCTGCAGGTTGCCGGCCATCGCGGTGGTCTCCCCCTGATCGGGCGGTGTGAAACGTTCCCCCGGATTGTCCGCCGCCTGTTCCTGCATGATGCTGGTGGCTGTCACCTGTTGGGCCGAAGGCGTTCCCAGCTCGGGAGCTATCACCGATTTGGCCCCGGTGATGATCAGGAGGGTCAGGACTACCCATAAGCCAAACTGGGTCAGCCCCACCAGACCAATGCCTATGATCTTCCCCATCATAAGCTGGAAAGGCTTGACCGAGGATACGATGATTTCCACGATGCGGTTGGTCTTCTCTTCTATGACACCCCGCATGACCTGGGCTCCAAAGAGGAAGATGAAGAAGTAGATCAGGAAGCCCCCGATGTACCCCACTATCATGGCCAGCTCTGTGGAGCTCTCCTTTTCTTTTCCCTCCTCGGTCCACTGTATGGTACGCATGTTGATGCTGGTCCGCACCGATTGCAGGATGTTGTCGTCGATACCTGCCGAGCGCAGTTTGCGTTTTTCCAGGATCTTTTCTATGGCCGAAGTGATATGGCTTTTTACCGACAATGAGGGTTGCTTGTCGGAATAGAACATCACGGAGTTTTCAGTGTTTGCCACCAGGTGTGTGATATAGAGCACTCCGTAATATTCTGAGTTTTCAAAATTGTTGCGCAGCTCATCCACCTTTTTGTTGTCCAGGTAGGTGAACTTAATGTATTCGGTCTCGGGCAGCTGATCGATAAATATATGCGAGCTGTCGATCACGGCAATGTTTTTGGTTTGGGTGTCCTCCAGACCGGCCAGCCATGCCGGGGCAATCACGATGGCACCAAAGAGGATGGGGCCCAGGATGGTCATGACGATGAAAGTCTTCTTGCGCACCCGGGTCAGGTATTCTCTTTGAAGGACAAGCTTGATCTTATTCATGGCGATGTTTTCTTAGTTGGTGACTTCATTGACTACCTTGATAAAAATGTCATTCATGCTGGGTATCACTTCTTTGAATGATATGATTTCTACTGCCGGCAGCAGCAGCGACAGGAGCTCGTTTTCAGAGGTGTGGTGCAGCAGTTTGATCCGGACAGCCGGGTGGCCATTGGCCTGCTTCCATCCCACCACCTGGTAATTGTTGTTGAGCACCTGCTCTATTTTTTTGCCATCACCCTGGTATGCCACCTCGTATATGTTCGATTTATACTGGTTGCGGATCTGGTCGATGGGACCTTCCAGCAGGTTTTGAGCCCTGTTGATCAGGGTGATGTTGTCGCACAGCTCTTCGACCGACCCCATGTTGTGGGTTGAAAAGATGATGGTCGAACCATTTTCTTTCAGCCTCAGCACTTCATTTTTCAGCATGTTGGCGTTGATGGGGTCGAAACCGCTGAAGGGCTCGTCAAAAATCAGCAGCTCGGGTTCATGAACCACAGTGGTGATGAACTGGACTTTCTGCTGCATTCCCTTGGAGAGCTCCTCGACTTTCTTTTCCCACCAGTCCTGTATTTCAAATTTTTCAAACCAATACTTCAGTTTTTTTACTGCTTTTCTGCGTTCCATGCCCTTGAGCTGGGCCAGGTAAAGGGCCTGCTCACCCACCTTCATCTTTTTGTAAAGTCCCCGCTCCTCGGGCAGATAGCCGATGCGGAAAACATCCTTCATTTGAATCCGGCGACCCTTGAAGTATACTTCTCCGCTGTCGGGGGCCGTTATCCTGTTGATGATGCGGATGAGGGTGGTCTTGCCGGCACCGTTCGGCCCGAGCAACCCATAAATGGTGTTTTCCGGTACACCCATGCTCACGTTATCTAGGGCAACGTTGTTTACGAACCGCTTGTCTACATTGCTGATTTTTAAGAAGTCCATTTGTGTTTTTTCTTAGTGATCCTACCTGGAAATTGGATTCCGCTAAATTAATAATAAATAGAAGAATCGTTGATGTTGCAACATTCATTCGTTTCTTTCATGACCAAAAGACATTGATTGCTGGATCATGCTCCTTTCTGCGTGGCAAAAAATTTGTGCCAGATGATTCTTGACAACTCATCATGTGAAACCTGCATCCAGTAACCTACACAACAAGGACATGATTATTTTGTCATGGTAAGTTACACAAGGCCAATTAAATAGATAAAAAATAATCTTGTGAAACGTTCTCTGCAAAAAACCAATACTTTTGGATGTTTTTCGTTATTTTTAAATACAATCTCTACTTGAATTTGTGTCGGGATTGTTTTATATTTTACACATGCAAACCAAAAAAATGATGAACTATTATGGCTGAAGATCGCAGAAGCTACGAGCAAAGGGCAGAGATTATTGCCAAGAAGCTCTTATCAAAAATTTATGCTTTAGAGTCCAAAGCACTGGAAGCTAAAATGGATGCTATTCAAAACCAGGATAAACTGGAGGAACAGGTCCAGGAACTGGCCAGTCAGCGTGAGGATCTCGAGAAAAAATACTACGATATGGTCAATGCAACCGATGAGGACTGGCAAAATGTATCCCAGGATTTTGAAACCGTTATCAACAACATCAATTCCGATAAGCAGTATTTTTACGAACGGGCACAGGGATGGCTCAATGATATGAGTACGAGGATCAGCGATTTGGAAGAGAAAGCCCGCCATTCGAGCCAGGAGATCCGCGAGAGTGTTCAACAGCAGGTAAGCGGACTGAGGGAGCAGCGCGAAAGACTTCAAAAGAACCTGGTTGATATGCAACAGGAGTCGGGAGAAAGATGGAAGAGCTTCCGGGACAGCCTGGATGAAGGCCTGGATTCCATGAAGACCAGCATTAATAAGGTTTATAAATATTTTAACCGACCCAAAGAGGACACCTCCTCTGAGTCATAGAAAACGACTGAACCCCGCACCTTGGCGGGTCAGTCCATGAGGCGGGCAACGAAAATGAAAATCCATCACAACAAATTTTTTATTGGAATCATTCCCGCGGGGATGGTTCCTTTTTTTTTCTCCCTTTTGTTGTTTTCCTGTATGGAGGACAATTTCCGGGATGTTCGCATACCCGATTCCACCAGTTGGAGGCCATACCTGGCCCTCCCCGTTGGCTCGGGTCAGGTGGATGTGAATGATTTCTTCCTGGACTATCTGCCACCCGGTAACCAGCCATACGACACCACCAGTGTTTATTACAACGACTCGCTTTTTCACCTCGACCGTGACCGGGTGGTTACTGAACACCGCTTTGATTATGACCCGGGCGATTATATTGATTCTTCAGGCTATATTGAATATGCGCGCGTTTTCTTCCGGGTGGAAAATCACTATCCCACCCAATCCCGGTTTCAGCTTTACCTGCTCAACAACGAGGGGGCCGTTTTGGATTCTGTTTTTGACGGGCCTCAACAGATTAATCCGGGCGTCACGGATGACTCCGGCCGCGTCTCTAAGCCATCCCGCCAGGTCTTTGATAGCGAGTTGGGGAGGGGCCAGATCGATTCACTCTTCACCTTTCCCCACCTGCTTCTGAGAAGCCATGTCCTGCTGAAGAACGAGCAATTCTCTACAGTGAGGTTTGATCCGGCCGAAGGCATATGGGTGGAGGTATACATGCGGGTCCGACTGGAAATCAGGAAAGATGATTTATGGGACGGGATCTGAGACCTGTCTACAGGAAGCTCTGGTTGTTGTTGGTTGTGATGGCTCTATTGTCAGGTCTTGTGCCGGCAAGGGCCCAGCAGGATCACACCTTTTATTTTATGAGCCAGGTGCCGCAGTCGGCTCACCTGAATCCGGCTTATCCTTCGCCCTGCGCTTACCTGGGTCTGCCTGTTCTTTCCTCTTTGCATGCCAACCTCAGCAATACCGGTTTCTCCTACAACCAAATTTTCCCCGAAAGGGATGGCGTGCGGGTGGTGGATTTTCAATACCTCACGGAAGGACTCCATACGTTCGATCTTTTAAGTGCCCGTTTGCACACCGATTTGTTGTCGGTGGGGGTACCATGGGGGGAGAATTTTATCACCTTTCGCATATCCGAGAAGGCAGGTGCCATGGTTCATTACCCGAAGACTCTTTTTAGCCTGCCGTGGGAAGGCAACCGTCCCTATGCTGGGCAGACTGCATCCATTGATCGTATGGGGGTACAGTTGCAGCATTACCGGGAGTTTTCCCTGGCGGCTTCACGCTGGCTTACGGACGATCTGAGGGGCGGTATCCGCTTGCGTCTGTTATTTGGCAAAATGAATGTCAGCACCACCGATGAATCCTTTGAGTTGGCTACCCGTGGCTCCAACTACCACATTCTGACCAGGGGCAACTACCGGCTCAATGCCTCACTGCCTGTTCGGCTCACCACCAATGCCTCAGGGTTTGTCACACGGGCCCGCCTGGAAGATGTGGGATGGAGTAAGTATTTTTTTAACGGTAAGAATCCCGGGGCAGGGGTGGACCTGGGCGTGGTTTATTCGGGCCTGGAGGATGTCACCCTTTATGGCAGCCTTCTTAATTTGGGCATGATTCGTTGGACCACTCAAGTGAATAATTTTGAGGTGGACCATCGTTTTGCCTTTGAAGGGCTTTCCGAGGACGACCTTGACGTGGATGATTATGCCGGGATGATGCGGGATTCTGTTGAAAACTCCTTCCAGGTTAACCGATCAGGCAGCTCATATACCACGTTTTTGCCCATACACACATATCTGGGGCTGACCTACCAGGTGAATGATTACATGAAGGCAGGAGTTTTGCAGCACAATCTTTTGCATAAATGGAGGATTTATCCTTCCTTTACACTTTCGCTGAATACCCGGGTGAACAAAAATTTGTCGCTTCATGCTTCTTATTCCTGGCAAAGTTATAGCTTTCGCAACCTGGGTGCCGGGTTGTCCATACAATCCAACCGCTGGCAGTTATATGCAGCAGCCGACAACCTCTTGGCCTTCCGGCCTTTGGATGCCCGCAACATCCACTTCAGGGCCGGGATCAATATATTTTTGGGATGCGGTAACAAGAAGGTCCACCAGGGTGGTGGTCATCCGGCACAGGGGGCCGGCTGTTACTGGATCAGAAGACGCCAGGCCAATGAGAAGCTGCTGCCACAGTAGTGGGTGACAGGCCAATGAAAAGTTGTTGCCATCAATAGACGCAAGTTAAAAAAACAACGCAATATGAAGATTACAATTGAGCCCATCGGTGTGATCCATTCGCCTTATCAGGATACTAAAGACATACCCCGCCAGGGTGTTTTGAAACCGCAGGCCGAGGGCAGGGTGGAAGTGGATAAGCCTTACCGGGAAGGGCTGGAAGGAATTGACCAGTTTTCCCATGCCGTTTTGATCTTTTATTTTCATGAGTCAGAAAGTGAAAAATTGCGGGGTACACCACCGGGTGCGAATAAGTCGCGCGGGGTTTTTGCCATCCGTGGTCCCCACCGCCCCAATCATCTTGGCCTATCGGTGGTGGAGATCCTTCGTTTGACCGGGGACGGCTTTGTCTTTTCGGGTGTGGATATGCTGGATGGCACACCCCTGGTGGATATCAAGCCACATGTCGGGGGACTGGATCCACATAACAGCCGCGGTCCTTCTTTTCAGGGACGGCATTAAGGGTACCTTAAAGTTTCCATTGGTAGTAGCTTTCAATGGCTTCCTTGTCCCTGTCGCGGTAGGCTCTTTGCTGTTTTTGGGCCTGCTCCCCTGCTTCTTCAGAACAATCGATGCTGTGGTGTTAGACAGCCGGCTGGCCTTTATCTGACAAAACCACTTGATGATATTGCTCAATGACGGTGTTCTCTGATTGGTTGCGTCCTACAACAAACCAATGCTGCCTTTGGGGATCGTAGAAAAGGCGTCCGGGGGTGATCAGGGGCCGGGTGGCCTGACCCACCGGCTTGTGACGAAAAAGGGTTGGAAAACTTACTTTCAGGTCCTTTTCGCTCAGCAACCTGCAGGTGAGCCTGGAGTCCAGACCTCCCGAATACAATACCATCACCCTCTTCATATGTTTATTTTGTTATTTTGCCAAAGCCCCGCATTTCATGGAAATGAACCAAAAAATTAATTTCTTATGCATGATTTTTGCTGACACCTACCGCAAGATGGCCGATTACCTTCAGCACAAGGTGGGACTTGAATCGGTGCTTGTCAACGACAAAGAACAGGCGCCCCGCGTCAATGTCAGTCCTGCCGTGGGCACTGAATGGGAGCAATGGAGGTTTGTTGAGTAAACGCGCAACCAACAAATACCACCTTCAGGCAATGTTTCTGTCAATTTGTTGTATTTTTACACTACCTGATGTTTTTTGAATCTAAAAATTTCAAGCAATATGACATTGATAAAAAGTATTTCCGGTATACGCGGAACGATCGGCCAGGCCAGGGGCGACAACCTGACCCCTGAGGATGTGGTGAAATTTACAGCGGCATATGCCCGCTGGCTCAAACCGGATGCAGGTGATGATCGCTGTAAGATCGTGGTAGGCCGGGATGCCCGTTTGTCGGGGGAGATGGTTTATAACCTGGTTTCCGGAACCCTGATGGCCATGGGGTGTGATGTTGTCAACCTTAAACTGGCCACCACCCCGACCGTTGAGATGGCCGTTGTGGCTGAAAAAGCCGACGGGGGCATCATCCTTACTGCCAGCCATAACCCTGCCCAGTGGAATGCCCTGAAACTGCTCAATGGACGGGGGGAATTTTTGAATAAGGAAGAAGGAGAGCAGGTGCTCAGGATAGCCGAGGAGGAGACCATTGACTATGCCCATGTCAGCCATCTTGGCAGCGAGCAGGTCCGGGAAGGCTACCTCGACTACCATATAGACAGGATTTTGAGTTTACCGGAGGTGGATACGCAAGCCATTGCTGCGGCTGGTTTTCGTGTTGCCGTGGATGGCATCAACTCGGTGGGAGGGATGGCTCTTCCCCGTCTTCTCAAAGCCTTGCAGGTGGGTGAGGTGATCGAGGTGCATTGCGATCCCACTGGCGATTTTGCCCACAATCCCGAGCCCCTTCCACAGCACCTGGGTGATTTGCGGGATGCCATCACCCAAAACAAGGCTGATCTTGGTTTTGTGGTTGATCCCGATGTCGACCGCCTGGCAATTGTCAACGAGGACGGTTCCATGTTTGGTGAAGAGTACACCCTTGTGGCAGTTGCCGATTACATCCTCCGCCACCGTCGTGGCAACACCGTCTCGAATCTTTCGTCCACCAAGGCTCTGGGAGAACTGACCCGCCGGTACGGAGGCGAGTACCATCCTTCCGCCGTTGGAGAGGTCAATGTGGTGGAAAAGATGAAGCAAACCGATGCTGTGATAGGAGGCGAAGGCAACGGGGGTGTGATTTTCCCCGGCCTGCATTACGGCAGGGACGCCCTGGTGGGAGTGGCACTCTTCCTGTCCCATCTGGCCCGCACCGGCTTATCGTGTTCGGGGCTTAGGAAAAGATATCCCGGGTATCACATCAGCAAAAACAAGATACAATTAACCCCTGACATCGACGTTGATAATATACTGCACCGGATAAAGGATGAGTTTAAGGACCATCGCGTGAACGACATAGACGGGGTAAAGATTCATTTTGACGAGGGATGGGTGCATCTCAGGAAATCCAATACCGAACCAATTATCCGTGTCTATTCCGAGGCCGCTGACGAGCCTTCGGCCGAGGCACTGGCAGGAAAGATCATGCAGGCCGTAGAGCGGATTAAATAAACCTTCTAACTATGAAGCGAAAAATTATATGGGGTCTGGCCCTGGCCGGACTGGTTCTGCTTGCCCTCCTTCTGATAGGGAAGTCGGATCCCGGTGGCAAGAACGATCCCCTGCTGACCCGCGTGGAGAAAGGCCCTTTTGAAATAGCCGTACGTACCACGGGCGAACTCCAGGCTAAGCAATCTGCCGAGATCAGGGGGCCCGAAGCTTTGCGCAACCGTTCACTGGGCATACGCGAAGTGAAAATCCTTGATATTGTTCCGGAAGGTACGGTGGTGGATTCAGGCGATTATGTGGCGCGCCTCGACAAGACGGAAGCCCGCAGCAAGCTGAAAGACATAGAGGATGAATTGGAGAAGCGCAAGTCGGAATACATCACGACCAAGCTGGATACGGCGATGGAGCTGAAGAAACTCAGAAATCAGCTCATTGATCTCGAATATGCCGTGGAAGAGAGTCAGATAAAGGTCAAACAGTCGCAATATGAACCTCCCGCCACCCAGCGGCAGGCAAAGATCGAACTGGAGAGGGCCAGGAGGGAACTGCGCCAGGCCAGGGATAACTATAAGCTCGAGGTTGAGCAGGCCCAGGCCCGTATGAATGAAGTATCCATCAACCTGGCCAAACAAAAGCGGAAGAAAAGAAAGATGGAACAGGTCCTGGAGCAGTTTACCGTTTATGCCCCACGCTCGGGGATGGTGATATATAAAAAGGACTGGAACGGCGAGAAGCGGAAGGCCGGATCTACCATAAGTCCATGGGATCTGACCGTAGCCACCCTGCCCGACCTGACATCCATGGTGTCGAAGACCTATGTCAACGAGATAGACATCAGTAAGGTGCAGACAGGCCAGCCGGTCAACATACGGGTGGATGCTTTTCCCGACCAGCAATACAAAGGGAGGGTCACCGAGGTGGCCAACATCGGACAGGAACTAAAAAATACCGGAGCCAAGGTCTTTCAGGTGGTCATCACCCTGAATGAAACCGACTCCATCCTGCGGCCATCGATGACCACCAGCAACAAGATCATCACCTCCTCCTTTGATGACGTCAGGTACCTGCCCCTTGAAGCTGTGCACAGCAGGGACAGCCTTCATTATGTGTATATCACCAATCCTGGTAAAAAACAGGTGATCCTTGGGCCCTCCAACGAAGACCAGGTGATCATCAAAGAAGGACTTCGTGAAGATCAGCAGGTTTACCTGACGCCTCCTGAAAAGACGGAAGAGATGGAGATTCAGACCATTAACCCGCCTGCACCTTGAAAAGATACCAGCACGACATAGAGATAGCCCTGGAAGCCCTTTTTTCCAACAAACTTAAAAGTGCCCTGACCGCCCTGGGTATACTCTTTGGCGTGGCTGCGGTGATCAGCATGCTGGCCATCGGGCGTGGAGCCAAACAAGAGATACTCCGGCAGATTGAGTTGATTGGGGCCAGCAACATCGTCGTGGAGGCCCGGGTGCCCGGCAGTGAAGGGGAGGGGGATAATGGCGACTCCCAGGGCAACGACCAAAAGGAGGAAAAAACCCGTTTTTCACCCGGCCTGGACCTGGACGACCTTCATTCGCTGCGTACCATCATACCCAATTTGAAACACATCAGCCCCGAGATCATTCTTCACTCCAGCCTTGTGCACAGAGGAAGAAGCCACCAGGGCAACTGCATCGGCATTTCCAGGGATTATTTTGACATCTATCATTTTGAACTGGACCGGGGCAGCTATTTCTCCAGGATACAGGAAAAAGAAGGCAAAAGGGTTTGCATCATCGGTTCTCATATTGCTGCCCAACTTTTCAGACAGGAGAATCCTGTTGGCCAATATCTGAAGTTTGGTGGTGTGTGGCTGAAGGTGGCGGGGGTGCTGAAGAGTGAGCCTGTATCTTCCGAAGCACTCAGCCAGTATGGATTCAACGATGTCAACAACTCCATTTATGTACCCGACAAGACCCTGTTGCTGCGTATGAAAAACAGGAAGCTGACACATTTTAAACCCCGTTCGGGTGGGCGGGGACAGTTGGCGGGGAGATACTTCCAGGCAGCTTCGGGGGGCGATCAGGAGAGAAACTACCACCAGCTCGACCGCATCATCATGAAGGTGGATGATCCCGACCAGCTAGCCACCACTGCCGGCCTGGCCCGGGATATCCTCACCCGCCGCCACAACGGCATGGAGGATTTTGATGTTGTGGTGCCCGAAATGTTGCTGGAACAAAAGCAGCAGACCCGCGAGATCTTTAATTTTGTGCTCGGGGCCATTGCCGGAATATCCCTCCTTGTTGGTGGCATCGGCATTATGAACATTATGTTTGCCACTGTGATGGAAAGGATACGGGAGATTGGAATACGCATGGCCATTGGGGCCAGGAAAAGCGATATTTTGGTGCAGTTTATGACCGAGGCGGTGCTGATCAGCCTCATCGGGGGACTTTTGGGTGTTGGCCTGGGTGTGGGCATGTCCGGGTTGATAGAACGCTTCACCCAAATACCGGCCAGCGTGACACTGGGCTCCATCCTGGTTGCCTTCCTGGTGAGTGCCACGGTTGGGGTGGTCTTTGGTTATTCGCCCGCAAAAAGGGCTGCTGAAAAAGACCCCATCGAATCCCTGCGCCACGAGTAAAAAAGGGTCCTGCCTTGTGATCAGCTAATCATTTGAATGACAGTTATTAAATTACATCGGTGAAGGCTGTCTGCTCCCCGTTTGATGAACAAATTTTGTTTTCAGGATGTTGCATACTAATGCAGCAACTTTCCGGCAAATTCGTTACATTTGTTATATGTTTTTGAACATCATTCAATAAACGTCAAATTCCAAATTTATGAAAGACATTGACATTGCCCGCAAAGCGAAGTTAAAGCCCATCAAGGAGATCGGTTCCACCATGGGCATTAGTGCAGACGACCTGGAGTTATATGGTAATTACAAAGCCAAGATTCCCCTGAATTATATTGATCAGAAGAAGGTGGATCAAAGCAACCTGATACTCGTCTCGGCCATTTCACCTACACCTGCCGGAGAGGGTAAGACCACCATGTCCATAGGCCTTTCCCAGGGGCTGAATAAGATCGGTGTCAATTCATCGGTGGTGCTCAGGGAACCTTCCCTCGGGCCGGTTTTTGGTATCAAGGGAGGTGCCACCGGGGGCGGATATTCCCAGGTTCTGCCCATGGAAGATATCAACCTGCATTTCACCGGCGATTTTGCTGCCATTGAGAAGGCGCACAACCTGCTGGCTGCCTTGATCGACAATTCGGTACAACACCGGACCAAGAACATTGATCCAAGAACTGTCCTGTGGAAAAGGGTGATGGATATGAACGACCGGGCACTGAGAAAAGCCATCGTAGGCCTGGGTGGAAGAACTTATGGGGTGCCCCGTGAAACGGGTTTTGACATCACCGCTGCCTCTGAGCTGATGGCCATTCTGTGCCTGGCCGAGAACTTTGAGGACCTTAAGGAGAAGCTGGGCAAGATCTTTATTGGCTATACTTACGACAAGCAGCCTGTCTTTGCCAGGGACCTGAACGCCAATGGTGCCATGGCAGCCCTGATGAAGGATGCCATCAAGCCCAACCTGGTTCAGACACTTGAAGGAACGCCGGCCATCATACATGGCGGACCTTTTGCCAACATTGCCCAGGGCACCAATTCGGTGATCGCCACACGCATGGGTATGTCGATGTCCGACTATGTGGTTACCGAGGCAGGTTTTGGCTTTGACCTGGGTGCTGAGAAATTCTTTGACATCAAATGCGGCTATTCAGGCTTGTCGCCCAAAGCTGTGGTGCTCGTGGCCACAGCCCGTGCCCTCAAATACCACGGCGGAGCTTCTCTCGATCATGTCAACGAACCCAACATGGATGCCCTGCAGAAGGGTATTGAAAACCTGGAAAAACACATTGAGAACATCCAGACTTTCGACATCTGTGCTGTGGTGGCCATCAACAAGTTCGCCACCGATACCCAGGAAGAGCTTAATTTTATTCAGCAACGTTGTGAAGAAAAGGGTGTGGATGCAGTGGTTACCGATGTATGGGGTCAGGGAGGCCAGGGAGCCGTTGACCTGGCCAAGAAGGTGAAGTTCACGGCAGACAACTGTCAGAATGAATACAAACCCATGTATGAATGGAAATGGGATGTACCTAAAAAGATCGAGACCATTGCCAAGAAGATATACGGAGCAGCGGCCATCGATTATACGGCAGCGGCCCGCTCCGACATGAAGAAGATTGATAAGCTGGGACTCTCCGAGCTTCCTGTATGTGTTGCCAAAACACAAAATTCCCTTTCCGACAATCCCAAACTTCTTGGCCGGCCCAAGGATTTTGTTGTGACGGTCAGGGAGATTGAGATTTCCTCGGGAGCAGGCTTCCTGGTGCCCATCACCGGTAAGATACTGCGTATGCCCGGTCTGCCGTCGACTCCTGCCGCAGAGAGCATTGATGTGGACAAGGATGGCAATATATCCGGACTGTTCTGATGAACAGGCAGGAAATAGCTCGGCAGCATACAATGATGTCAAAATAAATATCTACCAAGATATCTCTGCCAGAAAACAACCGGCGCCGGTTGTTTTCTGGCAGAGATGCAAAGGTGTCATTATGCCGGCGAGCCATTACAGGTAAAAGCAAAGGCCTCCGCCAAAGACGTGGTAAGCCTGCGACAGTTCTATCTCTGCCTCAAGGAGAAAAGACATCGCCGGCCTCAAACCAACTTCCAGTCCCACAGGTACCCAAAGGGCCAGCCTGGTATCTCCCCCGTCGGGGAAGAGCAGGTCGCCGTCCAGACCAGTATACAAGTCGATGTCGTTTCGAATGGGAATGTTGAAGTTGATGGTTCCATCCAAACCGAAATGTTGAAATTGGTGGGCTCCTGCTGCTACCGATATGTTAGGCGATATGGCAAATTCTATGTCCCCTCCAATGTAGTTGGGGTTGGCAAATCCTGCTTTAAAGGCAAGGTCTATCCCAGATTTTAAGCCATAGCCGCCGTGGGCAAAAAGGACCAGTCCGTCGGCACCACCATCGACATGCAAAACGGGTTCCACGCCCAGTGAAAAAGTACCCTTTTTTAAGGTCTGTCCGGTGTTAAAGACCTGGGCGTGTGTGGCTGTTGCTAAGAACAAAAACGCACCAACAAATAAAATTCTTCGGATCATAATTGTAAGACATTTAAGGTTGTACAGGACCATGATGCTAAAGAAAGGAAGCATCATGGATAGAAGCATCGAAATTAAAGATTCCTTTGGTCCGTTGTTGTGGTTTCATGTAAAATCAATGTAAATTTTTTAACCCCTGCATCAATAGTATTTGAAATTGAAAAAACAGGTAGTTATGTAAACTTGGTTCAACAGGCTTTTAATGTCAGCGGGTTTCATGGGGAGGAAAAAAGGTCCGGGTAATTTTCCCGGACCCATGAATTGGAAAAGCAACTGATGCAACAAGAAAAACAATTTTGTGTGAGAGGGGCTGATCTTTATATCTCCATGGCTTTGCCCATGTAAAACTCCAGTATTTTGAGGCGGAAGATGAAATTAAATTTCGACTGCGAGAGGTTGGAGCGGGCCCTGGCCAGGTCGTTCTTTGCAATGCGGTATTCTACTGCATCGACCAGTCCCACCTCATATCTTTCTTCGGCATAATCAAAGGCCTGCTGGTAGGATTCCAGGGCTTCCCGGTTGGCCTGGTAGTTTTCAAAGGCTGCCCTGGCCTCATTGTGCGCCCTTTGAATTTTCTTATACAGGTTTTGTTTTTGTTCCTGCAGCATCAGTTGGTTGTCCTCCACGTCAAGCCTGGCATTGGCTACAGTGGTGCGCCTGTTGAACTGGTTGAAGATGGGTATGCTGAGAGACAGCTGCAGGCCGGTTCTTACGTTGATGTCCCTCATTTGCCGGATGTAAGTTGGTTCGGACAAGCTGCTGAAGTACGATGATATGCCCGCACCAAAGCTAAGCTCAGGCATGTAGGTCCCCTTGGTGACCTTCAGGTTTTTCCTGGCACTTTCCAGCTCATAGCGCGCCCGCTGGATGGATGGAAAATCGCTCAAAGCCCTTGAATAAACTGAATCTGTGGGTTCGATATTTTGTTTGCCCGTTATTTGAAGGTTCTCCGGCATCTCAATGTTGAATTGTCCCGTGGTGTCGAGGTTCATCACTTGTGTCAGGTCCACATAGGCCATGTCCAGCTCATTTTTTGCTGCTGTGAGATCAGCCCTTTCAGATGCCGCCTGTGCTTTGATTTCCAGGAGCTCGCCCTTGGCTTTCTTTCCCACCTGTATTTGTTGCTCCACCTGTTCGATCTGTTCCATGGTCACGGCCAACTGCTCTTCGCGTATATCTTTTTGTTCCATGGCCGAGAGCACCATCAGGTAATAAGTTACCACGTTCATGGTAACATCATAGCGTGCCTCCTCAATACGCTGGAGCTGCGCAAGCATCTCATATTTGCGTTTTTTGATGGTGTTGATCTTCCGGAGTCCATCGAATACAGTAACGGAGGTGCTGGCTGAGGCATCGCCGTACTGGAATTCCTGGTTGACATATTCATATATATCGCGGTTGAGGGTTTTGCCGAAGTTGTAACTGTGTGATACGTTGGCAGAGGCTGAGGGCAACATGTTCCTGCGTGCCTGTTTGTGGTTGTTGGTGGCCTGGTCGGCACCCACTTTTTGCCTTTTGATGTTGATGTTGTTTTCCAGTGCATAATCGATGCATTTTTCCAGCGACCAGGTCTTCTGAGCTTGTGTGGTTTGCGTGAAGGTCAGCACAACAGCCATCATCACGAGCAATGAATATCGAACGGGTTTCATAATTTTTTTTTTGGGTTTGTCTATCATTTACATAAATTGTGCCATTGTTGGTACGGTGCTCTTTTTTAGATGCTTGGCTTTGTGTTGGGTTTTTTTTAAAGTCTTGCGGGTGAACGAAAATGAAACAGCCCTGTTCGTATGCGAACAGCATCAGCCGGAGGCTTCAACGATGATTCAAAGTTTAAATACGGTTATTTGAAAAACGGATACGGTAAAAAAATGGGTTTTGAAAAGGAGATTTTTCGAAATATTTTTACATCCAAATTACATTCTATGTATAGGGAAATCTGGAGAAAGGTTCATTCATCCGTAGCTCAGCTGAGTTTTTTCACCCACGACAACATCAACATCCTATCGTTGAGTGGGTTCAAGGTCGGTAATTATCTCGTTACGGATGAATATGTATGTAAGGTATCGCATTACGATCATGTTGAGATCAAATTTGTGGGCAAAGATGGCATTACCACTTCGGCCAAAGAAAGGTTTTCGAAGGCTGACTTCGAGAAGCGGCTGGTGGTGGGTTCCAATGACAAGCCCCAGAACATTGTCCTGATCAAGATCGATATTGCTGTATTCAGTGATGTACCAGGTCTTTCCTTATGCGACGACTGCGATACAGAGATTGGCGAACCCATTGCAACGGTTGGATATAAGCTGAATCATCCCAATTTATCCATCAATAAAGGCATCCTCTCCTCATTTTATCCTTCACAGGGTGTTCGCTATCTTCAGATCGACGCCAACATAAAGCAGGGGAATGCCGGCAGTCCAGTGATACGTGCCGAGAATGGCCGTGTCATTGGCATCATCGGTCACAAACTCACTGAGGTTTCCCAGTCATATAAGAAGCTCAAAGATATTATAAACAACAACATACAACTTTTAAAAAGCTACCAGGGTCGCTCCAGCCTGGACGACATTGATCCGGTTCAGGTTCTGATAGCCAGTCAGAATCAGATCAAATACGTCACCAAAGAGATCTACAGATCGACCAACATGGGAGTGGGTTATGCCCTTCCAGCCCGGCAGATCGGTAATTTCTTCAAGGAGAACCTGATCCTGGAAAGTTATCAATCATCACGCGACATTATAGCTGGATTCTGAGTTTTCTGTTTTAATAGTTTGGGTCGATAAAGGAGGTGGTCGCTGCTTGGGGCCACTTCCTTTTTTTATTTGTCGCGATATGTTTATATTTGCCAAAAAGGCAAAAGGCACAGGTATGGATAAACAGAGCATTAAGGATTTCATAAGGGACATCGAATTGCTCAAGCATCTGAAAGAGGAAGAGCTGGATGTTTTGGCCGACTATCTTGACCGGAAGGAGTATGATAAGGCAGATTTGTTGTTTGAGCAGAATGGACCGCGCAAAGACATTTTCATCATATACCGTGGTGAAGTGGAATTGTTTAAGACACGTCGTTTTGGCTCAGAAACACGGTTGTCGTATTTCGGGCCGGGCGATTTTCTTGGCGAAGGCTCCTGGGCGGAAGATACACCCCACTCGACTTCGGCAAGGGCAGTGGGCAAGACCCTGGTCTTCAGCATAAGGAAGGATTAT
>CAJXLE010000065.1 GCA_913055895.1 uncultured Bacteroidota bacterium
CACTGTTGCGGCCAAAAGGAACTTCCAGCCTGGTGTCGTTGCAATCCTGGGGCGGTACTTTGCTCTGGTGGCCGTAGACCCTGAGGGCCATCTGCAGGTTGTCGGCATCCCGGAGGCTGTCGACAAGATGGATGAGGTATTCGCGGGCGATCTGAATTTTCCGCCTGCCTTCCCACATTGCCCGCATGCTCTGCGAACCGTCAAAGATGAAAAGTATCCTGGTGTTTTTTTCGCGGGTGCTGGCAATCCCTTGTTGCTGGCCCCATGCATGTTGAAGGATCAGTATAAAAAGCAAAAATGCGTATGTGAAGGCCCTCAGGTTTTTCAATGCCAGTAATCTTTTAAGGGGCTATTTTCCCTTGAGCCGTTCGTAGTCTTCTTTTTTAATCAGTCCTATGATCAGCAATTCGGCACTGGATGAGTTGGTGGCGATGGGGATGTTGTTCAGGTCGCATGCATCCAGCAGCTTCTGAATATCATCGTGATGGGGTTGGGTTACCCTGGGATCCCTGAAGAATATCACAATGTCGATTTCACCCTGCTCAACCATCTGGTTGATTTCACTGTATCCACCATACTTGCCGGGGCTCATATGTCTGACCTGCAATCCGGCCGATTCTACATATTCGGCAGTACGGCCGGTGGCAACAAGGTTGATGTCCTGTATCCATTCATTCCTGTTATTTAAGAAATCAACCATCTCAGGTTTCTTGGCATCGTGGGCGATGATAACTATATTCTTCATAAGCCGCTTTTTTAGTGGATTGTTATGATATAACGTAATTGCCTTCTGGAATGTTTTAATAATCTCCCAGGGTTTCCTCCAGCTGTTCAAGGGCTTTTTCGAGCTGTTCGTCATTGGGGGCCACACCATGCCATTTGTGGGTGCCCATCATGTAATCCACGCCCATACCCATTTCTGTCTTCATAATGATGATCACGGGCTTTTTCTTTCCGGTGAGCTGCCTGGCCTGGCTCATGGTATCGAGCACCTGCTCCATGCTGTTGCCATCCATGGTCAGTACATGCCAGCCAAAGGCTTCAAACTTGGCTTTCAGGTCGCCCAGGGTTAAAACCTCATCCACCGGGCCATCTATTTGTTTGCCGTTGTAATCGACCGTTACGATCATGTTGTCGACCTGATGGGCTGCTGCAAACATTGCTGCTTCCCAGTTTTGTCCTTCCTGCAGCTCGCCGTCGCCGGTCAGGCAATAAACCAGGTTGTTGTCGCCGTTGAGCTTCTTGCCCAGGGCCGCCCCTATCGACACCGAGATGCCCTGTCCAAGCGAACCGGTGGCAATGCGTATGCCGGGAAGCTTTTTCTCAGGTGCGGGATGGCCTTGCAGGCGGGAATTGATGGACCGGAAGGTGGCAAGCTCCTTGATGTCGAAATAACCGTTGCGTGCCAGCACACTATATAAAACGGGCGATATATGTCCGTTGGAGAGAATAAAAACATCCTGACCGGTGCCATCCATGTTAAAATTTTGGGGATCGTGGTTCATGATCTCAAAATAAAGGGCCGTCATATATTCGGTGCATCCAAGCGAACCTCCCGGGTGACCTGAGCTTTGTGCATGAACCATTCTGACGATGTCCCGCCTGATCTGTGAAGTGATTTGTTTGAGTTCCTCTATGCGCTCCATTTGTTTCTATCAAGTTAAAAATCAGCAAATACTAAGCCATTCAGGGCGGTGTAAAATTACGATTTTCATTGGATTACGAAAAATTCATCCCTTTTATTTTATCAATTTTTTATCAAAAGGGAATTGTTGATAAATATGTCCTCAGAGAAAAGAAAAAGATATAATTTTGCAGGTTTTGAAATCACATATAAAATTATCCTGCATACATGGCGTTAAGATGTGGCATAGTAGGGCTTCCCAATGTTGGGAAATCAACCCTTTTTAACAGCCTTTCACGGGCCCGGGCCGAATCGGCCAACTATCCTTTTTGTACCATCGAACCCAACATAGGCATCATCCCGGTGCCCGACAGCCGTCTGGATCATATTGCACAACAGGTAAAACCTGAAGAGGTCACCCCCACCAGCATCGAATTTGTCGATATTGCCGGGTTGGTCAAAGGTGCCAGCCAGGGTGAGGGTCTGGGCAACCAGTTTCTGGCCAACATCCGTCAAACCGATGCCATCATACATATCCTGCGGTGCTTCGACGACGACAACGTGGCCCACGTGGATGCCGGTGTCGACCCTGTACGCGATAAACAGATTGTGGACACCGAGCTGCAGCTGAAGGACCTGGAGACCCTGGAGAACAGAAGGGAAAAGCTTGATAAACAGGCCAAGTCGGGCGACAAGGAGGTCAGGCGACTGATCCAGGTGCTGGATCGTTACCACCGGCACATCTCACGGGGTAACCCCGCCCACACCTTGCAACCGGCCAGGGAGGAAAAAGACATGGTGCGCGATTTGCAACTGCTCACCGACAAACCAGTGCTGTATGTGTGCAACGTTGATGAACAATCGGTGGATCAGGGCAATCAATATGTTGACCAGGTAAAAGAAGAAGTGGAGCAGGAGGATGCCGAAGTAGTTGTGATCGCCGCTTCAGTGGAAGCTGAGATAGCGGAGCTGAACGATGAAGACGAGAGAAGGATGTTTTTGGAGGACCTGGGCCTTAGAGATTCGGGGCTAACCCGACTCATACGCAGTGCTTACAAGCTGCTCAGGCTCAACACATTTTTTACCGCCGGCCCCAAGGAGGTCAGAGCCTGGACGGCCCGGCGCGGAACCAAAGCCCCCCAGGCAGGAGGCATCATACATTCCGATTTTGAGCGCGGTTTTATCAAGGCTGAGGTGATTAAATACGAAGATTTTGTCAGGCACGGCTCTGAAGCAGCCTGCCGTGAGGCAGGTAAAATTCACCTGGAAGGGAAGAATTATGTGGTGCAGGATGGCGATATCATACATTTTAAATTCAATGTGTAAAACATTCGTAATTTTGCAGGCAAGATGATGGATAACAACAGGATAGCAGGCCGGATCAGCCTGATAACCATACTATTGATGGTGTTGATCGCCACCCGGGTTTCGGCTTTTAACACCGGGCAGGAAAAACCCAGGCTCGTCGTCAGGGTGGTCGTTGAGCAGATGAGGTACGAGATGCTTCTCAGGTACTGGGATCGCTTCGGCGATGATGGCTTCAAAAAGCTGGTCGATGAAGGGGTGGTTTGCCGCAATGCCAAAATAGGCTATGCATATCCGCAGCGTTCTTCCGGATTTGCCACCATAGCCACAGGCTCTTTCCCCTCCATGCACGGTGTGGTATCCGATCAATGGTATGACCGGCTCTCCTCCGGTTTGACAAGCGCCATTGAGCATACCGGTTATCACGGGGTGGGCGGCGAATCGGGCAATGGCCGTTATGCACCACATCACCTGATGGCATCAACCACCGGTGATGAGATGAAGCTGATGAACAGGCACTCTAAAGTATACAGCCTGGGACTTCACCCGGCATCTGCCGTTTTGGGAGCCGGGAAGATGTCGGATGGTGCTTTTTGGTTCGAGGACGAAACGGCCAACTGGATGACCAACACTTTTTATATGGACAGCCTGCCCCGATGGGTGCGCGATTTCAACGGGAAGGACCTGGAGAACCTCTATATGGACCGCAAATGGGAGCTTTCCCACCCTGAAGACACTTACACGGCCAGTACGGCCGATGATCACGAGTCGGAGGAAGGCTTTATGCTGCTCTACCGCCACCAGTTCCCCTACAACCTGAAAACACTTCGCAGGAAGGCCCATGGTTATAAATACCTGAAACATACCCCATTCGGCAACACCTACACCAAAGATTTTGCCCTGGCACTCATCACCAATGAAAAACTCGGAGAGGACAAGCATACCGACCTTATCAACATAGCCTTTTCTGCTTCTGCTTATGTCAACCAGCTTTTTGGACCGCGCTCAGTGGAGATGGAAGACCTCTACCTGCGCCTCGACCGGCAGATTGCCCATTTGCTTAGTTTTCTCGAGGAGAATTTCTCCAGGGACCGGGTTCTTTTTGTGCTGACCTCCGACCGGGGGGCGGCCGACACCTATCGGTTCAGGAAGGAAAAAGGGATCTCTGCCAAAGAGTTTAACCCGGGCCAGGGAATGACCCTTTTGAGAAGTTACCTGAATGTGGTATATGAACCCGACCAGTGGATCAGTGGCTACTCCCACCGCCAGGTATATTTGAACCACAGCCTGATCGATCAGAAAGGCTATGACATCGGCGATTTTCAGGAAAAAGTCTCGCGGTTTATGGTCAAAAAGTCGGGTGTCTCCTATGCCCTGAAAGCCAACGCCATCCAGAACAGCTCCTATTCGCAGGGCATGATGGAGATGATACAGAACAGTTTCCATCCTGCCCGCTCGGGAGATGTGTTTCTCGTGCTGGAGCCCGGTATCACGGAAAAAACTGATCATTCAGGCTCCATCTACAGTTACGATACCCATGTGCCGATGATATGGTGGGGCAACGGTTTTCCACAGGGCACCATCAATGATGAGATCCACCTGAGGGATATAGCCCCCACCATCAGCTACCTGCTGGACATACCCTATACCGATGCCAGCTTTGGTAAGCCCATCATCCCGCTTATAGAGAAAGAAAAACCAACATTCAGCAAATAACCTTTGTTATGGCATGGATATACCTTATTGTTGCCGGATTGTTTGAAATAGCCTGGGCCATGGGAATGAAATTCACCGATGGCTTCTCGAAGCTGTGGCCTACCGTTGCTGTATTGGCCCTGATGGGACTGAGCGTGTATTTCCTATCGCTTGCCGTGAAAACCCTTCCTGTGGGTACTGCCTATGCCGTATGGACAGGCATAGGGATAGCCGGCACTTCCATCCTGGGAATGGTATGGTTCGACGAGCCCGTAAGCCTGATCCGCCTCGTGCTGATTTTTCTGATACTGGCATCGGTGGTGGGATTGAAACTGCTTCCCCAGTAGTGCATTTGACCCTGAAGCATGCTTTGTGAACCATTTATCTTTAAAAGTTCACTGCAGCGGCCAGATAAGTTCCTTTTGGCCATTAATTTTTCTGATTATTTAAACTGCCCCGACTTATTGTCGTGAAGGATGCGATCAATGATCATGACAAACCATACAGATTGTCAGGTTATTTATAATAAAAAATCCGGGAGTTTATTAAGCATGTTATCAATTAATATCATAACTTTGTAAAATTAAAGCTGTAGCAGTTTTAAACACATGCAACACCGCTTGAATCAAACATTATTATTTTTAAATTTTATTTATTATGAACATTTACGTAGGAAACCTGGATTACGGTCTTCAGGAAAGCGAACTGGAACAGATCTTCCGGGAGTATGGAGAAGTGGCCTCTGTCAAGATTATCAAGGACAAATACACAGGCAAGGCCAAGGGTTTTGGGTTTATTGAAATGCCTGACGACACTGAGGCCAACACCGCCATACAGGAGTTGAATGGCAAAGAGGTGAACGGAAGACAGATGAAAGTCAACCAGGCCAGGCCCAGAAAAGAGGCTTAGCTTTTCCGGATTTTACAGGGTCCAATCATGGACTGCAGCGCGACATCACGACCTTTTTGAAGATATTTACCGGCCTCACAACAGGCCGGTTTCTTTTTGTATCCGTCCCGGGCATTTCAGATGGTTGGTGGTCCAGGCCTCCTGGATGCCACTTGCTATGACATATGCCGGGGCTAGGAGAAGAATGTATTTGTATAATTTTTTGGCTCGCGGTCCCTCCAGGCGGGAACCTTTTATTTGATTATATTCTGATGTACGTATTGGGCGGATGGAATTATTCCGCCAGAGGGCGCGAACGTCTCTTTTGACAGGTTCTTGAGAAGATTGACACCGCCAAATGAGCAGCCTGGAATCCAATGATCACTGCAGGCGGAAGTAATAGGTGATGGTACCTTTCTGGTAGGCCGGTGCGTTGGGTTTGGGATCGAACCTGGCATTGAGGGCGGCTTTTCTGGCTGCCCTCAGAAGTTTGTCGTTCAGGGTGGTGGAGCCTTTCATGCCCGCCTCGGCTTTGGTGACATTTCCCTGCCTGTCTACGGTGATTTCCACCACCACTTTGCCCTCCACCTGGTAATTGTATTCGGGTTTGGGCAGCGATTCGGGGTTCCTTCCCTCCAGGCTGAAATTGATGTTGCCCATTCCTCTGCTGTCGACATTGGCATGGTTGTCGGAGTAGGGCGAACCGCTTTCTCTTCCCTGATTGCCCTGGCCCTGGGTTTCGCCCTCCGACTCGCCCGACTCCTGGGTGCTTTTACCCGGGTAGAGGGCCTCCTGGTTCACTTCCCGTTCGGGCTGTTTGTCTTCCTGCTGTTTTTCCGTTTCCTGGCTTTCATCGGTATTGTCGGTGGGCTCAGGGTTAGGTTCTTTTTCTTCCTGCTGTTTTTCTTCCTTGCTGCTTTCCTCTAATGCCGGAGCCTCCTGGAAATCCTGTGTCTCTACCTGTTTGTCGGTTTCCTGGGTGGTCTCCTCCTGCGAAGCTGGGGGAGTGGATACATCCGCCTGCTGCTGTTCCTGTTGTACTGCAGGTGTTTCCTGACTCTGTTCGGCCTCCTTTTCGATGCTTTGTTCAAGTTCAGCAGCACCCGAGGCATCCTGCACATTCCCGAAATTGATCATGATGCCCTGCTCGGCAGGCAGCGGAAGGGGGGTGGAGAAACCGGAAAAGATGAACACCATGACCAGAATCCCATGAAAAATCAGGGTTCCAACAATGCCTTTTTTATGTTCTCTGAAGAAGTCCAGCATGTCTTGTCTTTATATTTCCGGTCCGGTCAATCCGCTGTGGTGGCCAGTATGAGTTTCCACTCATTGCGGTTGGCGATGTTCATGACTTTGACCACCTCTTCGATGGGAACCCTCCTGTCGGCATTCAGGCTGATGGTGGGCTCCTCCACGTTTTTTTCGCGGAACGTTTCCCTTAAAACGTATTCGATCTGTGAATATTTTACCTGCCTGGAGTTCACGTAATAATTCAGGTCGCTGGTGATCGACACCGTGGCAACAGGCGATGCGGCGGTCTGGTTGGAACTCTTGGGCAGCAACAGCTTCAGGGCATTGGGGTTGATCAGTGTGGAGGTGACCATGAAAAAGATGAGCAACAGAAAGATAATATCGGTCATACCCGACATGCTGAAGCTTGTGCTGATTTTATTTCTGGGTTTCAGGTCCATCAATCACGTTATTTATTCCACGGGTTCATTAAGCAGATCCATGAATTCGGTGGTGTTGGCTTCCAACTGGTAAACCACCTTTTCCACCTTGGTCACAAGCACGTTGTAGGCCAGGTAGGAGATGATTCCCACCATGAGTCCGGCAACGGTGGTTACCATTGCCGTATAAATACCGCTGGAGAGCAGTGTTATGTCGATGTTGCTGCCGGCATTGGCCATGTCATAAAAAGCGCGTATCATACCCATCACTGTTCCAAGGAAACCAATCATGGGTGCGGCTCCGGCTGCCGTGGCCAGGGTGGGCAGGCCCTTTTCGAGTTTGGATATCTCCAGTTTGCCCACATTTTCGATGGCCGCATTGATGTCGTTCAAGGGCCTGCCGATGCGCTGGATGCCTTTTTCGATCATCCTTGCCACCGGATTGTCGAGTGTCTGGCAGAGGGTGAGGGCCGATTCCACCTTGTCGTCGTGGATATAGTCCTTTATCTTGTTCATGAAGTTGATGTCGGTCTTGGAGGCCCGGGTTATGGCGAAATAGCGTTCCACAAAGATGTAGATGGCCAGAACGGAGAGGATCAGTATGGGCAGCATGATCCAGCCGCCTTTTAGAGCCAGCTCCCAGAATGAGAGAGTGAGTTCGCCGGCTTCGTCTCCCCGGGCAGCATTGGAGAGGGTGTCCTGTACCTGGGTTTGCAACATGGTCAATGGAATCATAGAGATCGGTTTTTTGCAGCAAAAATAATAAACTATTCCTTGTTCACTTGTTCTTTTTTCTTTTTGGAGGATAAATCCCTGGCTATGTTGTTGAGCAATTCGCCAAAGGAATTGAATTCCTCCCGGTAGAACAGGCCGGCACCCTGGATGTAGCGGGTCTCCTCGTAAATGAGCCTGTCGCTGTTGCGGTTGAAAAATTTTAGCCGCAGCTTGCCGTTGGGTGTCAGCTTCCAGTCGACCCGAAAATCTCCTACCAGCTCACTGGCTTCCTGGTACTTGCCTGTTGTTCCAACGTTACCGTTGATTATCAGTCGGTTGTTGAGAAGTTGTGTGGACAGGGCCACTTCCATCTGGTCTTTTGAGATTTCATCGCCCGGCTGATAATTGACACCAATGTCCCAGTTGTTGGATATTTGTGAAAGCCAGTGGCTGAGCTGGTTCGACAGTAGTTCGCTGGTTGTGAAGGCCATGCCGGTGGCTCCCATGTCCAGCGGCTCATTCTGTCCGGCTATGTATTGTTGTGAGGGTATGAAGGTGTTCAGCACCAGCAGAGAGAGGAACTGCTTGTTTAGCTCTTCTTCGGAGTTGATGGCGCCCTGCAGCATTGCTTTGGTACTTTCGTCGGCAGTTGGCAGGTTGATGTCAAAATCGATGGCGGGGTTGCTTAATTTTTCAGTCAGGTGTATCCTGCACTCCACGGGAATCCTTTTGTTGTAATTGAAACGGGTGGTGTCCATGAACAGGTTGTTCAGGGATGTACGCAGGTTGTAGACCGCTGTGATGTCGATGTCGGCATCCTGGGGTTCCCCGTTCCACATGATCTGACTGCCTTGTTCAATCTCAAATTGTTTGTTGATCACGTTCTTCAGGGAAAACATGTAATCACCCTCTTCAATGGTATAGTTGCCATAGATCCTGAAATCGCCGCTGTTGTCCACTTCCATGTTCAGGTTGCCCCGGCCGCTGGCTTCGATGATGTCGCGCAGATCCGGGTCAAAGATCAACCTGGTCCTTGCCTGGGGGGTCACCTCCAGGTCGAAATTCATGGTAAGCCCCGAGAGGTTTTGCTGAAAGGGATCTTCATCTGCCGGTAATCCGGATGTCTTGTTTTGTGCGTTGACAAAGGTTATAAACCGTGTTTTTTGGTTCCCGCCCCGGTCACCCACCGGAAGGTTGATACGTGTTCCCTCGTTGGTGGTAAGGGAAGCATCTATGTTCAGGTCTTTGCTTTGGGTGTTGCCTTCAATATTGACCAGGCCGGTGGCCCAGGCATTGCCGTAATAGATGTTGTTGTCCAGGCCGGTGGTGTTGAGTGCCCTGAGCTCACTGGCATCGATGATGAAGGTATAATCGATGTTTTTTAGACTGTTGAACTGAAGGCGGCCATCCACCCCTGCCGTGTTTCCCTGGTTGTCTGTCACCTGTATTCCGTCGAAGAGCAGGCTGTTGTCCGACATCTGTAGGGTGTGGGTGAGGTGGTATTCGGTTTGAAGGTAATCGATGACGAAGGAGGCCTTGTGGGCGGATAGCCTGCCGTTGAAGACGGGTTTACCGGTGGTGCCCGTCACTTCAAGGTTGCCGCTGACCGCCCCGTTGAATCCGGAGAATGATTTTTCCAGCAGCGGGTTCAGAACCGCCATCCTGAGCTTGTCGAGACCAATGTCGAAGCGGATGTTTTGGTTCCGGGGCTTGTATACCCCCCTCAGATCGATGGTTTTGAGTTTGCCCCTTTTGCTCTGCACGCCCATGGCAATGGTTTGGTCCTGGTTGTTCCACTTGCTGGTGATGCGGGTTTGCCCGATTTTCTGACGGTTGACCGAAAGGGTGTCGATGGTGAGGTTGGAGCGGAAAGTAGGCTGATGGTAGAGGTTTGCCATTTTGGCACGCCCGTTGATATGGCCTTCGAAAGTCAGTTGTTTCTTTGGAAAGAAAATGTTGGCATAGTCCAGGTTGATGTCGGAGAAATTCATCTCCAGGGTGTCGGCAGGATCTTTGGTAATGCGTCCGTCGACAAACATCCTTTGGTTGTTGTGGTAAAAGCTCAGGTTGTTGAAGTTGAAACTGCTGGAGTCAATCAGGACAGAGCTCTGGGCAACATGCCATTCTTCCCTGTTGATGCTTACCTCCCCGGGCAGAATGAATATGCTCGATTTCAGGTTGCCGGTGCGCTTGTTCCGGGCGAGGTCGATCAGCGAGATCAGTTCGCCCTTTAACTGCGATCCGTTGGGCTGGTCCCATTGCACCATCAGTTTAGACTGGTTGCCGCCGGTAAGCGACTGGAGCCTGAATTGATGGAAATATTCAGTGGGTTTTTCCGACAGGGTGTTGACCTGGTCAAAATTCAGGTTCAGCGCAAAGATGGAATCCTGTGAACGGCTGTCGAGCACCAGGTTTTCAAAGTCCCATCCTTTATAACGCAAGCTGTTGGTTTGCGCTTTCAGTCGAAAGGATTTGGTTTCCCCACCCTCGTAGTCGAGGTGTATGGTGCTGCTGTCTGCAACATCCAGCATGGGAAGGAAAAGGTCTGTAATCCGATCGGTGTGATTCAAATCGATGGACAGCTCAAAGTCGTTATGGTATGGCACCGATGCCGTGTCCTGTGCTTTTCGGATGAAAACAGGAAGGTAGGAAAGGCTCAGGTTCTTCAGCGACTGGTAGACGGTGGTGGAACGGTACCTGCCCACCAGGTTGGCCTCCAGGTAGTCGGATGAAAAATATATTTTGTGCGTATCCTGCCTGTGCCTGGCTTCTACCGCAAGGTTGTCGAAGTTAAGCTCTTCGCCGTTTTTGGTGAAGGATCCCCGGGTTAAACTGATGGTGCCACTGGCGTTGTCCAGGCTGTTGCCCCTGAAATTCGATCTCATGGTCAGGGAAAGGTTGGCCGTGGTATCTTCAGGGGCGAAATTCAGTTTGTGGAGCCTGGCCTTGGATATCTCAGCATGGAAATCAAAAACGGGTATCTGGCTGGAGAAATCAATGCCTCCCTGGAAGTCGAACTTGATGTTGGGGTCTTCTATAGACAGGGAGCCATCATATTTGTTGTTGGTCAGCAAACCGTTTAACCGGATGTTTTGGTAGTTGTACTTGTTGATTTCCAGTTTTTTGATGTTGCCGTCGGTCTCGGCCCGGAAACCATGATCCTTGAAGATGGAGCCTTTAACCTGTATGTCCATGCTGAACCTGCCAAATTTTTCGGGATTGTTCAGCAAGCCGCCGATGTTGAAATTTCTGGTCTGCAGGTTGCCCTTCATAGCCAGGCCGGAGACCTGCCGTGGTTGAATGAGCAGGTCGGTGGAGATCTCACCCAGGCGGGTGTTAAGTGTTCCATAGGCCACAAAGTCGTCGATAAAACCGGTGAAGTTGCCTTTGTACCTTATTCTGCCCAAGTTGCTCAGGCTCTCAGGTAGTTCAAGTTTTTTACCCGGTGGAAGAAAACGATTGATGGTGGCCACATCCTGCATGCCGGTGTAAAGATGGTTCACATCAATATACATGAAGGTCTTGGATATATCGGGCAGGCCGTCGAGGCTGAAGTCGGTGAGCATTTCAGTCTGTGAGCCCAGTCCCAGCTGTACCCGGTCACCTTTTAAGTTGTTGATCGCTCCCCGAAAATGTCCGGACAGGGTGAAGTGTTGCTTCGGGATGTCCTGGAAGGCTTTGGAAACATATGCCAGGTCGGAGAGCCCTATTACAGAGGGGAGGATGTCGATGTTGAAATGCAGGTTTCTGAAAGGCTGCCGGAAGCCTTTGTATTGCTTGTGGTCAATTAGTATGGAATCGGTTTTTAGAGTTGTCACTGGCGTCAGCAAGGTAAGGCCATCCAGGCGCAGCTTTTGGCTGTCCAGGTGCATGACTGTGCTCATCTCATTGATTTCAAGACCCGATTGCGACACAAACGAGAGCCTTCTCAGGTCCATGTCCACCATCCCGTCATCGGCATTGAGATCACCCACGTGTAAGTCCACATTGTTGAGCCTCAGGTGATGGGGGTCAAGCCTGCCGGAGGGGTCAGGCTGATGGTTGGTCTCATAGGTCACATCACAGTTGCGCAGGCGGATGTTGTTGGCCCGTATGTGCATCCGCGGTTTGGTGGTATCTTTTCTCTTGAGGGCTTCAATGAGAAATTTGATGTTGATGTTTTCCGTGGTATCGTTTCTAAGGGTGATGCGACCGTCTTCCAGGGCCAGCTCCTGAAAGTACAACTCGCGGTCGTTCAGGTTCAAATGGTTCAAATGGCCGGTGATGGTTTTCGAATAGATCAAACTGTCGCCCTGTTGATCTTCTATGTATACATCCTCCAGGATGACCTTGTTGAAAAGGGTGTAGTAAGCCGAGCCGATTTCCACCTCAGCGTCCAGGCGATCGGTGAAGCGCCTGGAGAGATAATGGATGAGGTGGTTTTGTATGTCCTGGTGCCTAAGAAGAAATACGGCGGTGGTTGGTAAAAACAGGCTTACCAGAAACAATATTACCAGTATTTTGTAAATTTTTTTGATAGCTTTGCGGCTTTGATAAAAAATACATTAGTAATCAACGCAAATAAACAAAAAATAGTCTTAATACATATACATAAACCATACCATTCATGGGAGTGACCATATTAGGCATAGAATCTTCATGCGACGATACATCGGCCGCCCTCTTGCGTGATGAATACCTGCTTTCCAATGTTATCTCCGGACAGGAGGTGCACCGGAATTATGGCGGGGTGGTTCCCGAACTGGCTTCCAGGGCCCATCAGCAACATATCATACCGGTGGTCGACCAGGCATTTCGTGAGGCAGGCGTTTCGAGGGAAGATGTAGACGGTGTGGCTTTTACGCAGGGACCCGGATTGCTGGGTTCCCTTATGGTGGGCACATCCTTTGCCAAGTCGTTTGCCCTTTCACAAGGCATCCCGCTGATAGGGGTCAACCACCTTCAGGCCCATATCCTGGCACATTTCATCAGGGATACAGAAGCAGAAGAAGATGAAAGTCCCCGCTTCCCCTTCCTCTGCCTTTTGGTGAGCGGTGGACACACCCAGCTGACTGTCGTTCGCAGCCATCTCGACATGGAAATCATTGGCGAAACCATAGATGATGCCGCGGGTGAAGCTTTCGACAAATCTGGCAAAATCATGGATCTTCCTTACCCCGCCGGGCCCATCATCGACAAGCATGCCCGGATGGGCAACCCCCATGCCTTTGAATTCACCCGGCCCAAAATTGAAGGACTCGACTACAGCTTCAGTGGCCTTAAAACAGCCTTCCTGTATTTCCTGCGCGACCAGGTCAAACAGGACAGGGATTTTATCGAAAACCATTTTAATGATTTGTGCGCCTCCCTGCAGCATACCATCATCGACATATTGATGGATAAATTCATAAGGGCCGCCAAACAGACTAACGTCAGAGAGATAGGCATTGCCGGGGGAGTTTCCGCCAATTCGGGACTTAAACAAGCCGTTCATCAGGCAGCCGGTCGATATGGCTGGAGGGTCCACATCCCCAGGTTTGAGTATACCATGGATAATGCAGCCATGATCGCCATGACCGGCTACTACAAATACCTTCGCGGTGAATTTACCGGCATCGATGCCGTCCCGCAGGCCCGGTTCAAATATTGATGCTTATCCGGCACCTCAGAATGCTGTCCGGTGCGAACCTGCCGGAAAGAAACCGTGAGATGTTCCCGCCATATCTGGCATAGGTTGCACAAGACCAGTTTGTTATAACAAAATGTAATCTTTTAAACTGTTCCAAAGCATATCCCCGACCCGTGAACCATAACAAAACTCATTTGTATAAAAAGGACATGGAATGATCTTTGCAAAGATCAACTCTGCCCTGCGGGATAAGAAAAAAAGCCCTGAGGGGTGTGTTTACAGACAGTAAACTCAATGAAAGAAGCAATCAGACAGAAATCGTCAAACCAAAAACAGAGGAGGAAAAGATGAAATCAAAATCAGTGTTAATTGAAGGTTATCAGTCAGTTATAGATAATGGAAGAAATCATTCGGTGGTTACCGATTTACCCAAAGGCACCAATCTTGGGGCCAGTGCTCTGGAGCTTACCGTGATGAGCCTTGCCGGTTGTATATCCACCATTTTTAAGACCACGGCAGAAAAGATGCGTCTGAACGTGGATAAGGTGGAGGTGGATATGGATGCTGAAAAGGGCAATGACACCATTAGCAAAGTGACCTATAAGGTTCATGTCAAATCGGACGCCTCTGATGAGCAGCTAAGAAAATGCCTCGATCTTACCCTGAAGAACTGCCCGGTAGGAGTATTGTTCGAAAAAGCCGGTGTTGAGATCGAAGGTAAGCTGGAGAAAGTATAAGAAACTTTGCAATCGACAACTTCCCCAAATCCCAACTCCGTGCAGACGGGGTTGGGGTTTTAATTTTACCTGCAGCTGCCTTTTTACCTGCTGCTTTCTTTTCTATGCCCCTGTCTGTTGCATCCCCCTGTCTGTTCCATCCCCCTGCCTTTTTTATGCCGCTTTTTTGCCTGCCGCATCCTGTTTCATGCAGTTTTCTTTTATATACTGCTGCTTTATTCATATCGCTGGCTGTTTCATACCGCTGGCTGGTCCATACTGCTGTTTTTCCCTTACAGTTGTCTGTTCTATAGAGTTCAGCAAGTCACATCATTAAAAAGTCTCCGTGCTGGCAGGGTAAGTTCCATTTGATCATAAAAAGAAAAAAGATAATCAAATGAAAATTCTATCTTTGTCCAGGAATTCATCGGAGCATTTTACAACGTTTATTTTATGGCAAAACAAAAACCTACCATACCCAAAGGAACAAGAGACTTTCCTCCATCGGTGATGATCAAACGCAAATACATTTTCGATGCCATTGAGGATGCCTTTCGTCGTTATGCCTATCAACCCCTGGAGACCCCATCCATGGAGAACCTTTCCACGCTGATGGGCAAGTACGGGGAGGAGGGCGACCAGCTCCTTTTCAGGATACTAGATTCAGGCGATTTTTTTAAGGGTGAGGCCTCCAGCATACTGGAAGAGAAAGGCCCCAGCAACAGCGCCGCTTTGAGTGCTGCCCTGCGCAACCAAATTGCCCAGAAAGGACTGCGTTATGATCTGACAGTACCTTTTGCCCGCTTCGTTGTGCAACACCGCAATGATATCACCTTTCCCTTCAAGCGCTACCAGATTCAGCCCGTCTGGCGTGCCGACAAACCACAAAAAGGCAGGTACCGCGAGTTCTATCAGTGCGACGGGGATGTCATTGGGACCGATTCCCTGCTCAATGAACTGGAGTTGATACAGATCATAGACGATGTGTTTACGCGCCTGGGACTGGATGTGACCATCAAGATCAACAACCGCAAAATACTGAAGGGCCTGGCCGACTATATTGAACAACCCGATAAATTCATGGACCTAACCATGGCCATCGACAAGCTCGACAAGATTGGGCAGGAGGGCGTCAAAAAGGAGATGCAGCAACGGGGCATCCATGGCGATGCCGTGGAAAAGCTCACCCCTTTCCTGACACTGGAAGGCGACAATTCAGAAAAACTCGACAGACTCAATGCCATGACCGGACAGGGTGAAGGCAGAAAGGGTATCGAGGAGACACATGAAATACTGGATTATACCGGTTCACTGACCCTGAACAACACCCTGGAGTTTGATCCCCGGCTGGCCAGGGGACTGGATTACTACACCGGAACCATCTTTGAGGTCAAGGCCAATGAAATGGAGATTGGCAGCATATGCGGGGGAGGCCGGTATGACGACCTGACCAGTGTTTTTGGGCTGAAGGATGTTTCCGGGGTGGGCATCTCTTTTGGTGCGGAACGCATCTACGACGTGATGGAGAAGCTTGATCGCTTTCCCCGCCAGTTGCAACCTGCGGCGCGCATTATGTTCGTTAACTTTGGCAAAAAAGAGACCATAAAAGCCCTGGAAGTGCTTCAGGAGCTGCGCAAGGCCAACATCGAATCGGAGATATACCCCGACCCGGCAAAAATGAAGAAGCAGATGAGCTATGCCAACAGCAAGTCGATAGCCTACGTGGGCATGATTGGAGAAGATGAGATGGCAAAGAACCTGATTACCGTGAAGAACATGGCAACCGGTGAACAGAAGCAGATGGATGTGCAGGAGCTTAAGGCGCTATTGATCAATGGATAAGAGCAATTATGAAACATACCCATGAAATAACTACCGGCGGGCTTTCTTTTGACCAGATAGCCCG
>CAJXLE010000066.1 GCA_913055895.1 uncultured Bacteroidota bacterium
TTAGGAATGGTGTAAATTTTTTTATACAGCCACCAATACATTCTTTCTAAGTCCTCTGGAGTCATGTTTTTTGGTTGAAACACTGCGCTGGCAGCAGTATATTTTTTATAATTCTCATGTAATATCCTTCCTTGATTTTTCAGTTCTTTGTAAAGAGTAGTGGCAGGCATTGGTGTCATAATATAGAACTTGGGAATCGGAATGCCATTTTTCATTATAAATTTATATGTTTCCTTTATTGAATCTATAGTATCTCCATCTGTACCTACAATCATTTCAGTTGCAGGCAAAATTCCCTGAGAGCTAATTCGTTGGAGCATTTCTTCATGCTCATTCACTTTAACCCAATTTTTATTTAGATCATCCAGTCCTTCCTGTGATATACTCTCTATACCTAAGCTAATTAACCTACAGCCCGAATCAGCTACTAGTTTTAGTAGTTTCGGGTTTTTTGCAAGCATAATAGAGCATTGACCAGCCCACATCATTTTTAGCGGTTTTATTTGATTGGCTAGTTCAAATAAATAATCGGGATTAGAGGCAATATTATCATCAATTAGATAAAATCTGTTACAGCCTAGTTTTTTAATATAGGTTATATCTCTCATCACATCTTTCACCGGCCGGAACATATACCGCCCATTATAAATGCAGGCTATTGAGCAGAAACTACATGTGTACGGACATCCCCGACCTGCTTGAACAGGAAGCAAAAACCCAATTTTTTTCTGAAGTAGAAGATCGTATCTGGGTAGGGGTAAATCATTTAGGTTTTCAAGTTGCTCATTGTAAACGGGCTGGATATTTCCACTTTTTTCATAATCTTTGAGTAATCGGGGATAAGAAATTTCGCCATCACCAATTACTATACTATCACAATAATCCTTAATAAAGTCGGGAATTATTGAGGCCATATATCCCCCCATAAAACCTGAAATTTTCCCTAACCGTCAGATCTTCATAAAGTGAAAATTTCTGGCTCATATAGCCGATGCTGCGTTTGATCTTCTCGGTTTGCCTGTAAACATTGTAGCCGGCCACAGAGATCTCCCCCGCTGTCGGGGCCGACAATCCGCAAAGTATACGCATGGCGGTTGTCTTGCCTGCACCATTGGCACCGAGGAAACCAAATATCTCACCCTCCGCAACACGGAAATTCAGATGGTCGTTGGCCGTAAAACGGCCGAATTTTTTAACCATATCGTGGGCAATGATCACGTATTGGTTGTCGCTTTTCATAGTCATTGATTCATTAGCTCCATAAAACAGTCCTCAATGGTGGCAGGGGCTTGGGCAATCTGAACATCCTCATGTCCGGTGCGCTTCAGATAGCCTTCCAGATCCCTGGCATTCAACCTGTCGTTGTAGGTTGTGATGTGCACCGACTCACCAAAGGGATACACCGTGGCCAGACCTTCATAGTTCTGCAGGTCCTGTAAAAGCCGGTATTTATGTCGGGCCTTCACATACCAGAGTTTACCAGGGAATTCCCTGCGAATCTTATCAGGCGGATCGATCTTCATGATCCTGCCTTTCTGAATAAGAGCCACCCGGTCGCACAGGCCTGCCTCATCCATATAGGGGGTGGACACCAGTGTGGTGATGCCCTGCTCTTTGAGGCTGATGAGCATCTCCCAGAATTCCTTCCTGGAGACGGCATCCACTCCGGTGGTAGGCTCATCCAGGATGAGTATGCGGGGTCTGTGGATCAGGGCGCAACTCAGTGCCAGTTTTTGTCTCATCCCCCCCGACAGGTTCCTGGCCAGGCGGTGTTTAAAAGGCTCAATCTGCCTGTAAATATCCTGAATCAGGTGGTAATTTTCCCGGATGGTGGTGTTGAAAATGGTGGCAAAAAATTCCAGGTTTTCCTCTACGGTCATATCGTGATAAAGGGAAAAACTGCCGGGCATGTAGCCGGTGACCTCGCGTATGGAGCGGTAATCTCTCACCACATCATGACCATGCACCAGGGCCTTCCCCTGGTCGGGCACCAGGAGCGTGGTAAGTATGCGGAAAAGGGTGGTCTTGCCTGCCCCGTCGGGTCCGATGACACCGAACAGCTCTCCGCCTTCCACCTGGAAGGAAGCCTGATGCAAGGCTACCAGGTTGTCATACGACTTGCTCAGTTGGTCAACGCTTACTGCCGGCATGAGGGTTGGGGTTTTGGAAATTGACTTCTCCGGGCATCCCTATTTTAATGGTACCGTCATTGGGTACCCGCACTTTCACGGCATATACCAGGTCGACGCGCTCCTCTTTGGTCTGGATGATCTTGGGAGTAAACTCCGCCTCGGGGGAGATCCATGCTACAGTACCTGTAAACGGATGGTTTTCATCTTCATTTTTATCCACCAGCACCTCCGCTTTCTGCCCTGTACTGACTTCGGGCAGCTGGGCCCCGCTTATATAAACCCTGAGGGTCATGGTGGAAAGATCGCCAATTTTGTAGATGGCCTTCCCGGGGGCGGCCACCTCTGATGGTTCCAGGTATTTTTCAAGCACGGTGCCACCTATGGGATTGACAATACGGCATTTGTCGACCTGGGTCTCCAGCTCCGCTATTTGTTTTTCTATAACCCTGCGTTCCGAATAGACCGATTGCTTCTGGGTGCGTATCGACTCCAGCTTCTTGCGGGCCACCTGCAGCTGGCCTTTTATATTGTCGTATTGCTGATCGGTGGCAGCACCCTCCTGCAACAACCTTTCGGTTCGTTTTTTCTCTGTAACCAGGTTCTTTATCTGTTCCTGCTGAACTTCGGCCTGCGAACGTATGCTGGCCAGCCTGGCATGAAGGGAGTTTTTACGGGCCACCAGCTGTTCCCTGCGGGCAGCCAGCGTGGCGGTATCAATCCATCCCACCGTATCACCGGTGGATAATTCCTGGCCCTCCCTGAGATCAAGGCTTAGTAGCTTACCTTGCGATTGTGCCGACACAATGACCTCCCGGGCTTCAAAATTTCCGTAGGCATCGGATTTTTCTTTTTGTCCGGAACATCCCAACAGCAGCACCATGCCTGTTGCAACAAGTATACTGACAAATTTTGGTTTCATGGTTTGTTGATTTTTTGTAGTTCACCGGTGTTAAAACGACGGTTGATCCGGGCTTTGACCAGCTCTATCCTGTGTCGCTCCTGGTTGATACGCGCCCGGGTCAACTGATTCAAATCTGAGATGTAGTCGGAAGAGGTGATCACCCCGTTCTCCAGTTTTGATTTGGAGCTTTGGGTGATCTCACGGCGCAAATCCACAATCTGGCTGTCTCTTTCGAGTGCTTTTTCATATCGGCTGATGGAGGCATCAATACGGGCAAGCTGGATGTCCACCTGCCGGTTAAAAGATTCCTCCTGTGCGGCCACCTTTTGCCTTTCCAGCTCCTTCACCCGGCGTTGGCGGATGTTTTGTCGCCAGTCCCATATGTTCCAGCTCAGGCGTGCCCCCACATAATAAAAGGTGCCAAATTCATCATCAAGCATGTTGAGACCGGGTTTGCCATAACCTAGCTGACCAAATGCCGATATTTTGGGCAGTCTCTGTGAACGCATCACTTGCTGACTGGTTTTAATCTGTCTGGCCTTCAGGTCGTAGAGCAAGTTTTCCGGCCTCTGGGACTTTGACTTCACCTGGCCGTCGGGACGGGGGAGTTCTAGTGGTGTTGACTCCTCCAGGTCCAGGCCGGTCAGCTCAGCAAGCACCTGGTAGCTGGCCCTGATCTGAGCTTCTGTCTCATCCAGGTTTTGAGCCAGTTTCAGTTCTTCAGCCCTTATGCTTTGCAGGTCGGAAGGCAACAAGGCGCCATTTGCCACCGCAGCTTCTACACTCTGGCGCCTCTGTGTCAGCTCCTCCCATGTGGCCTGAAGGATGGCCTTTTGTTTTTTTAGCAACAGGATGCCAAAATAGGCCTCCACCACATGATCTTTAACCTGGTAGAGGTCGACCTCAACCGACTGTTTCCCCATTTTCTCCCCCACCCTTTCTGCTTTCTTCGATGCCCTGGTGGCGCCACCGTCGTAGATCATCTGGCTGATCTCGAGGGTGGCTTTGTACTGATCGCGCGAGGGTGACGGAAAATCTGCATCAAAAGGCAGGTCGGGGTCTATCTCGACGGTCTCACTCTGATAACTGGCCTGTACTTGCAAGTTGGCCGAGGGGAACCATCGGGCCTCCAGGTTTTGCAATTTGAGCAACGTCTGCTGGTGAATCAGCGGCTTTTGTCTGGCTGAGGGGTGGTGCTCCTCGACGGCTTCAAAACAGCGGTAAAGATCGAGGGTGTCATGCTGTGCAAAGCCAAAATGGACAAGAAGCACCAGGAGCACTGTCAGTTTTTTCATGGTCGTATGGCGTTTATCACAAATTCTGATACAACATCGGCCCTTTCATTTAAAAAGGCCTGATAGGCTTCGGCATCATTGTCGAAGAGAAATCTCTGCATCATAGGCCTGGCAGCAACGGGGAATACGCAAAGCGACAGGACATTGATCATAAGATGCCTGGGACTAATCCTGCGCATCTCACCCTTTTCCATCGATTGTTCAAACTGATGCAATATCCGGGAAGGTTCAATGCCGGCTTTTTGAAATTCCTTGAAAAGGCGGTCGGGATCGCGTTGCAGCTCATGCAGGATGAACATGGGCAGAAAGGGATTGCCCAGCAGCACCCCCATGTATTCGCGAATGAAACGATCCAGCTTGTCAAATAAAGGCATATCCGTAAAAAGAATGTTGCGGATACCGGGTATCAAATTCTTCACGGCCTGGCGGAAAACCGAAAGGAAAAGTTTGTCCTTGCTGCGGTAGTAATAGTGCAAGAGCGACTTGTTGATGCCTGCTTCATCGGCAATTTCCTGCATCCTGGCACCCGACATGCCTTTTTTCTGGAAAATACGGCTGGCTGCATCCAAAATTTCTTCTTCCGTGTTTTTTTCCTGTTCGTTCATAATTCAGCCAATTGGTAATTTTAAAAAATGGTGGCAATGGTTGACCACATGATTCAATTGGATGGTTTGACCAAGTAGTTTAACCATTTGGTCAAATATAAAACATTCCATTTAAATGGTCAAAAAAAAGAAGCAGAAAATGCATGTTTTATAACACCAACCGCAAAACAAGCCATTCATGAAGAACCGTTGCAACGCATACATCTCCCTTCCCCACCATTAGAAATTCCGGTAAGCAACATCGACCTGAGAAGTAATATGTTTTATAACTATTCTGCACCTTTGATTGACCAGGGGGAATTTGCCACGCAAGAAACAACCATCTTGCTGTTGTGATATAATTGATTGTTTTATCATAAAAGTTATACAGGGACAATTTCACCCGATAATTATTATTTTTGTCGTAATCCAATACCCTAAGCCATGAAACAAATAGTTTTGATGGCAGTGTGCCTGATCGCAACTGCCTCTCTTTCGGCCCAGAATTATACCAACAAACAGTTTGCCCTGATCAATTACGATTTAAAAATCACCGATGACTTTCGGGGTGACCTTCAGGCCCTGGAAGATTACATAAACAATGCAGAGGTGCATAACAAGAACGCCGATGACAGGCTGAAGGCATTGATCATACATCATTTGTACTACAACATGACCCCAATGCTGGAGGAAAAGGTCGGGATGAGCATATTGCCCATCAATTCGTTCATGCAGGAAATCAAGTACGACGATTTTGGTTATCCGCATGCCAGCATCAGCAAGGCCCTTAGGAAAGGTGATTCACCCTTCTACTTCAAAGTGGAGATGGAACTGGACAGCAATACGGAAGAAAAAAGGGAAAAGAACACCGACCTGCCAGGAGACATCACTTTCCCCCATTACACGATTGACATCACCGTCTACAATAACGACGGCATCATTCCCGTCGATCGCTGGCATGGTGAGTCGAAAGCCACAAAACCAATTAAGACCAACAAGCAGCTCTTCGGCAGTTTTACCGGTCAAACCACCAGTGCCACAGACACCACCCATAAGGATTTATCCACTTTACACCGGGAGGCTGTCCTGGAGATGCTCAACAACCACCTGAATGAATAGCAAGCATCAGCAAGCACCCTTTGAAATTTCAGTTACAGGGGCCATGTCGGGATCATCGCTCGACGGGCTGGATGTTGCTGCCTGCCATTTCCAAAACCACGGCTCACGGTGGGACTATCAAATAGCATGTGCCGAGACCCTTACCTACCCTTCCGGCATACGAAGTAGGCTAAGAGACATAGGCAAAATGAGTGGTGACGAGCTGGCCCGGCTAGATGCAGACCTTGGTGTGTTTTTTGGCAAAGCCATAAGCGGTTTCATACAGCGGCATGGTATCGCCAGGCCTGACTACATAGCCTCGCATGGGCACACTGCCTGTCACAATCCTTCTGCCGGGTACACCCTGCAGATAGGCAACGGGGCGGCCATAGCAGCACAAGTCCTCATCCCCACCATCACTGATTTTCGCTCGCTGGACGTGGCCCTGGGTGGCCAGGGAGCCCCGCTGGTACCCATTGGCGATGAGCTGCTCTTCCACGAATATGATTGCTGTCTAAACCTGGGAGGCTACGGCAACATTTCCTATAAGGATAAAGACGGGCGGCGTGCCTTCGACACCTGTCCCGTCAACAAACCCATCAACCTCCTGGCAGAACAAGCCGGAGAGGAGATGGACCGGGATGGCTTGATGGCCCGCCGTGGCCATGTCATACACCCAATGCTGGAGAGCCTGAACGCCTTGGAATATTATCATGCACCCCCACCCAAGAGCCTGGGGGACACCTGGTTTGACCAGACATTCATGGCAGTGCTGGATCAGTGGGAAGATCGCCCCCTCTACGACCGGATGAGAACAGTCTATGAGCATATTGCCATCCAGGTGGCCCGAAGCACCCACTGGCTGAAAAGCGGACGAATCCTTGCAACCGGTGGTGGCGCCCACAACAATTTCCTGATGGAACGTCTGCAGCAGCACAACTGCCTGCAGCTGGTCAAGCCAGCAGATCAGCTGGTCGACTTTAAGGAAGCCCTGGTCTTCGCCTTGATGGGGGCATTAAGAAGCCGCCGGCAGGTCAACTGCCTGGCGACGGCTACCGGCGCCTCAGGCAACAGCTCGGGGGGTGTGATCTACCACATTTAAACCGTTCTTTTTTTTCGTGGTCATAAAAAGAATTTTATAAAAAATTCTATTTTTGTTAAATCAGACATAGATGTATTTTTTTTCTTCAGTCCCGCAACCCTAAGAACAAGTTAAATCCATAAACACAAACCTATGAAAACCAAACCATTCAAAATTGCATCCCTGCTTATTGCATCCATATTGTTCGGGCATATTGCGAGCCATGCCTGTACCAATTTTCTGGTGACCAGGGGAGCTTCAACAGACGGTTCCACCATGATCACTTATGCAGCCGACTCCCATTCCCTGTTCGGTGAATTGTACTACTGGCCTGCAGCCGACCATCCGGAAGGCACCATGATGAAAATCCATGAGTGGGACACGGGCAAGCTCCTGGGGGAGATCCCGCAGGTACGCCATACCTACCGGGTAGTGGGTAACATGAACGAACACCAGGTATCCATTGGTGAAACCACCTATGGCGGCCGCAGTGAAGTTGGTGTTAAGGACACCAATGCCATCATGGATTACGGCAGTCTGATGTATGTCACCCTGCAAAGAGCCAAATCAGCCAGGGAAGCCATCAAGGTGATGACCACCCTGGTTGATAAATATGGCTATTACAGTACCGGCGAATCTTTCTCCATTGCCGACCCCAATGAGGTTTGGATACTGGAGATGATTGGCAAAGGACCCGAAGACAAGGGAGCTGTATGGGTAGCCCGCAAAATTCCCAACGGTTATGTCTCCGCACATGCCAACCAGGCCCGCATCAGAACCTTTCCGCTGGCCGACCAGGAGGAGAGCATCACCTTCAGCAACATCAACAAGATCTTCAACGAGGAGGTCACCACCGTATATGCCGATGATGTCATCTCCTTTGCCAAAGAAAAAGGTTTCTACGAAGGCAAAGACGAAAACTTCTCCTTTTCCGACACTTATGCACCCATGACCTTTGGCGGGGCACGCTTTTGTGAAGCCCGCGTATGGTCGTTCTTCAAGGACATAGGCGACAACATGGACCAGTACCTGGAATATGCCAAGGGACATGACCTGGACAACCGCATGCCCCTGTGGATCAAGCCCAACAAGAAGATCTCCGCCCGCAACATGATGAACTTCATGCGCGATCACTATGAAAACACCGAGTTGGATATGCGCAAAGATTTTGGTGCCGGCCCCTTCGAGCGTCCCTACCGATGGAGACCCCTGACCTGGGAAGTGGAAGGTAAGACCTACTGCAACGAGAGGGCCACTGCCACCCAGCAGACAGGTTTCTCCTTTGTTGCCCAGGCCAGAAACTGGCTGCCCGACCCGGTAGGCGGCATCCTTTGGTTCAGCGTAGACGATGCTGCCAGCACCGTCTACACCCCGCTCTATGCCGGACTTCAAAAAGCACCCGAAACCTACAAGGAAGGCAATGGCTCCATGATGAGCTGGTCGGACAATTCGGCTTTCTGGACCTTCAACCAGGTCTCCAACCTGGCCTACACACGTTATGACCTTATCCATCCTTACATACACGATCTGCAGCAGGAACTGGAAAAAAGGTTCGTCCAGTACACCGGTATGATCGATGAGAAAGCCAAAGCCCTCCATAAAAGTGAGCCTGAGAAAGCGGTGGAGCTGGTATCCGACTTTTCTGTCGACAATGCCAACAACCTGGTCCACAAATGGAAACGCCTCTACCAGTTCCTTTTCATGAAATTCATGGACGGCAACGTTAAGGTAACCGAAGGACGTGATTTCAAGACCAACGGCACCGGAGTGGTCAAATACAAACAACCCGGCTACAGCAAAGAATGGTACAAACAACTCATCGAAGAAACCGGCGACAAATTCAAAGTACCCGAAAGCGATGAGGACTGACAAAAGCCATTGCTGGCCGCCGCAACATACAAAAGTTATCCAGAAAAGACCGGCCAGTGCCGGTCTTTTCTTATTCTGGAATCTCAATCATGCATTCACCAGCCAAAGGCAAATCCCCGATGGTTGGCACACCACCTTACCAATGCTCCGGTCAAAAAGAAATTCCGGCCAGCAGAACACCAGGTTTTGACTTGCCTGTCAATAATAACGTTGCCCTTAAGTTCAAAGGAAATGGCATTATTTTGGGTAAATGTTATGGCATGTAAAAAAATATTTGTAATATTGCGCTCCGTAATCAGCAATAGAAACTATAAAATACAATACTGGCATGGACTTAATGAAAGAAGTAGAAAAAGAATTCGCCTCGGATCACAAGATGCCAAATTTCAAAGCCGGCGATACCGTTACCGTACATTATAAGATTAAAGAAGGCAACAAAGAAAGGATACAGAACTTTCAGGGCATTGTCATTCAGAGAAGAGGTGAAGGTCTTTCCGAAACCTTCACCGTCAGGAAAATGTCTGGCAGTGTAGGTGTGGAAAGGATTTTTCCGGTACACTCACCCAATATTGCCAGCGTGGACATCAACAAACACGGTAAGGTAAGAAAATCCAAGATCTTTTACCTGCGTGGTCTTACCGGCAAGAAAGCCAAGGCCAAAATCAAAGAACGCAGGGTATAACCATACAGGCATCCCACCGATGCAAAAAAACCGTGCCGCCTGGAGCGACACGGTTTTTTTGTTTGTGATTAAAGACAAGGGCAGCGCCCTTTATTCCTGGATGTTGTCGGCTTTTCTTTTTGCCTGCTCAATAATGGAATCGGCTTTTCTCTCGGCTTCCCTGATCAGTTGTTTGGCCCTTTTATCAGCCTGTCTGCGGACCTCCTTTGCCGACTCCTCGGCAGCTTTGCGGACAAGAAAATTCTTGCCTTCGGCTTCTTTTTCTATCTGCCTGGCCCTCTTGTCGGCTTCCTCACGAAGCTTTTCGCCAGCTTTGCGGGCTTCCGCCTTGATGCGTTCGGCTCTTTCCTCCGCTTCCCGGATGATCTCGCTTGCCTTCTTTGAGGCCTCTTCCCTGACTTTTTCCTCAGCTTCCTGTTTCTTCTCGCTGATGGTTTGGTCGATCTTTTCCCTGACCTGTTCTTTCACTCCAGCCGACGACTCCCCGCCGGCAAAATCGAGTCCCACCTTCGGCTCGTCAAAGGTGCCCGTGAGGTTGGCACCCACCCTGACCGTTTGGCCGGGATTGATATCCAGGCCCTTTGAAGCGGCCCGCGACACCAGGTCATCGATCACCTGGTTGGCAGCTCCCCCAAATTTGGAACGGGGTATCTCCATGTCGATGTCATAATCCATGGTCTTATCGTAACGCTGTGAGCCGCTGATGGTCATATCCATTCCGGCTATCTCCACGTCGAAGGGTTTGACGATCAGCTCGCCCTGCTGTATCAGGAAATTCACCTTCAGGTTCTCGAAGGTCTGGCTGGACGACTGGCTGATCTTGAGTGCCTCCAGAATTTTTCCGGCAGAACGGGAACCAGCCAGCTCCAATGAACGGCTTCTCAGCTCGCCAAACCCATTAACAGTAGGCATTTTGGGCATCATATTTTCCTTAAGCTCCGACATATACTGAAGGTCCAGGGATATGTCCCCTCTGGCCTTACGGAGCAATGGGGCCAGGGTATCCATCACGTTGAAGGATCTTAGAGCATTTTCCATTTGAATGTCGGCCAGGGCCATATCGAAGTTCACAGTGGGACGGGTGGTGTCCTGCGTGTTGTATTCGCCGCTGGCCTGGAGCCGGCCATCAAAAAGGTCCATGGCAAAATCATTCAAATAAACAGTACGGTCCCTGACCAATACCGTGCCCCCGGCATTGGCAATGCGCATGCGGTCATAACGGATCTGCTTCATATCCGCCTGCATTTTGAAGTCGATGCGCCCGGGCACTTTAAACACGGTGAGTTCCACGGGTGCAGTGGTATCTTCAGGGACTTCCTCCGTTTGTTCGGAAAGAAACTGGTTGACATTGAGGTATTCGGATTGCAGGGAGAAATCCCCCGTGAGCACACCGTCTTCCAGTGCATAAGGTATGTAACCGGTCATCTTACCTGCAAACTGAAGGTCGCTTTCCCCAATCCGGGCAGTCAGGTTCTTCAGGTCCAGGTATTGCGGGGTGAAAAGCAGTTCCGAATTGATGGTGACTGCTTCGGGCAGGTCGGGACTGGAAAAATAGAGGTCGGTGATTGTGACATTTCCCTCTGCCTGAAAATCATTGTACCTTTCTTGTTCAACCATAGCCAGGCTGCCTGCAAACTTCAGGTCGGAATCGATCTGTCCACGCAACTCTGTCTTCTCCATGGGAATCACCTCAGCCAGGTTGCCGAGAACAATGGACCCTTTAACCGAACCATCCACCGTGGGGTTGCTGATGGGCTGGCGGAGCGACAGGGATGCATCAAACGGACTGCCGGCCAGCTCAATATGGAAATGATCCAGGTTTACCCGGGTGTTGTCGGGGTTCTGGCCATCAAAATAAGTTTGCAGCATCATGCTGATGTTTTCGGCCTTTTTGGGAAGGCTCGGGTAACTGAACATGGCATCCTCCACCCGTAGGTTGACATCCAGTGAGGGCAGGACATCCTGATGGTAATAACCGGAAACTTCTCCCTGGATGGTCAGCTTACCCGATGTTTCAAGCTCCTGAAAATCCCTCATATAGATGGCCGGCACCAGGGAGAGGAGACTCCTGAACCGGGTGTCGGCGGTGGCAAAGTCAATGTTGGTGTTGATCCGGCCCGAACCGGACATGGTGACCAGTCCGTCGAAAAGCAATTCCAGGCCATTGATGAGAAAACGGTTGTCGCGTATATGATACCGCCCTTCCTGCAGGTTGGCACCAATGCCGGCTTCGAAATGAACATCGGCCTGCCTGAGATAGCGAATGCCCCCCATAACAAAATCAACCGGTGTGGTACTCATCTTGAGAGAGATCTCCGAGGAATCAGCCCCCAGGTCACCCTGCATCTGAAAATTAAACCCGCGGGCCGAAAATTGCATGTTGCCCACCTGGTCTTCATAGATAATTTCTCCACGGCTGATTTGGAATGTTTTCAAATCCACCCTGTAATCGGTGGGCTCGGCAGCCGTATCGGTAGCTTCGGTTTCAGGTTCTTCTTCAGCAGGTTTGTAAATATCCCAGTTGACTGAACTGTCAGCAGCAACTTTTGCATGCACGCGGGGCTGTGTGAGATAAACACCCTCCAGGGCCATTTTCTTCCGGAACATGCTGAACAGGTCCACCTCGGCATGGAAGGTCTCGAACTGCACCAGCGTGTCTTTCGCAAACTGGTCCTTCCCGCTCAGGCTGAGCCCATGAATGGCAACGTTCAGGTCAGGAAAGCGCCTGAAGAGGGATACGCTTACATCCTCAAAGGAGACATGTGCTTCCACACGGTCGTTGATAACGGACTGAGTCTTGGTCAGAAGTTGATCCTTGAAAACATAGGGAATGGCAATCATCAGGGCAATCAGCGCCACGACAATCCCAATGGTAATGCGTAAAAACTTTTTCATTTTACAAGTTTTATTTTCTTATTTAATGTTTTGGCTTTCTACATCTTATCCCGTTGCAGGGGAAACGTTTGTTTGGAATCGGGCAGGCCAACCGGATCAAAAATAACAATTATGCCAAAATAAAAGGGCGACCATTTAAAAAGATTGTATGCTTTTTTTTACCGGCATAACTAGTGGACCAGTTACTTTTATAAAAAAAACACAGCATTTATGAATCTTGTTGGCATATGACAGAGTATAAAGGAAACATGGTTAACCAAAACAGGGTAAATGATGAACAAACATGACTCACCAATAAGCAGGCCTGTCCATGGATTACGGCTCTGGTTTATGTTGTTGATCCCCCTCCTCACACTAAGCCAGGTTTGCTGCCAAAAAGCCAGAAAAATAAGAAATTCCCGTTTGATGTATGTGGGAACATACACCCGGGGCGAAAGTGAAGGCATTTACAGGTGTAGCCTCCAGTCAGACGGATCATTGAAAAAACCGGAACTTGCCGTAAAAACCGACAACCCTTCCTTCCTGACCCTGAGCAAAAACCAGCGGTACCTGCTGGCTGTCAATGAAATTGACAAAGATGGCACCGGCATGGTCGAGTCCTATCGCATCGTCAATGACAGCCTCCGGCTTATCAGCAACCGCTTTTCAGGCGGTGCACATCCCTGCTTTATCGCTGTAAATGATGACGGGTATGTATTAACAGCCAATTACACCGGGGGCAATGTCGGACTGCTCAAAATAGACGGAAATGGAAAACTCTCCGAACTTCTGTATGTACAGCAACACACGGGGAAAGGCACCTCGCCGAGACAGGAAAAACCTCATGCCCATTCAGCACGCTTTGAGCCTGGCGGCAGAAGGATTGTTTCGGCCGACCTTGGAACCAACGAACTGTGGCTTTCCCGTCTGGATACCCTACAGAAAGTGCTGGTGCCCGCAGACCATGATAAAATCAGTATGTCTGCCGGAGCAGGACCGCGGCACCTGGAATTTCATCCCCAACAACCATGGCTTTATGTAATAAACGAATTAAACAGCACGGTGACCCTCCTGCATAAGCTCTCTGACGGGCATTATGAAACACAAAAAACCTACTCCACACTACCCGATGGGTATGAAGGTGAAAACCTGTGCGCCGAGATTGCCATATCCCCCGATGGCAGATTTGTCTACGCTTCTAACCGCGGACACAACACCCTTGCCATATTCCGGGCCGATACTGAAAACGGACATCTCAACCCTATTGGTCACCACCCTACCCGGGGAAAATGGCCGCGCAACTTCACGCTTTCTCCAGGCGGACGATACATCGTGGTAGCCAACCAGCGCAGCAACAATTTGGTGTCTTTCAGAAGGAATCGTGAAACAGGTACCTTAAAATACCAGGATGAGACGCAAATAGGCAGCCCGGTATGCATTGTTTTTGAGAAATAACATAAATGCCGGCAAAATTTGCAGGCAGTTGGAAAAAATTTATATATTTGCATTCCCGTTTAAGAGAAAGAGCATGCAGGTTGTTGAACAACCTGCAATGATGCTGGATCTCTAAAACAAAAAACGGTAGGGACCCGTAGCTCAACTGGACAGAGCGTCTGACTACGGATCAGAAGGTTGGGGGTTCGACTCCTCCCGGGTTCACTTTTTTTTAATCATCGTGGTTAGTTGGGTCTTTTGCAAGGCCGGACACATGTCAGATGAATAAATACAACCCCCTTAAAGGCTAAGGGGTTTTTTTATGGCACAACGAAACCCATCTTCACCCCAGCCGAATAGATCGAAATTTCATTAGCGTTTGTCCGCCGGGGAGAATTTTGTATCTTAGAGCCGCTGTTAAAAGGGACATCAATGTCCGGCAGCAATCAGAACCTGTAGCTCAATTGGATAGAGTATCTGACTCCGGATCAGAAGGTTGGGGGTTCGAGTCCCCCCTGGTTCACATCCGCCCCCCTGGCCTACCAATTAGCAGGACTTTTTATCAACTGGTGGCATCCTGCAGAAAGCCTTTTTAGGCATGTCCACTCTGCGAAAACAGACCCAAGCTGCTATGAAGCAGGTTTCTCCGCACCACTTGCATAAATATAAAACCACCCATAATCCAATTATCAATGAAATGCATCCGACACCACCCTTGAAGGAGTTGCGGTATCCCTGTTCATTATCTCACCATGCCGGGCTTTAATCAAATCATTGGTCAGGGGATTGTTCTTCAGGTCGAACCGGTAGTAAGCGTTCAGGTCGGGATGGTTCCTGCTGACGGTGTCCTTTATACTTTGTCTGATGGTCTGACCTGATAATTTTTTATTCCAAATTCTCAATTCATCTATGGCACCCATAAAATAGTGCCCATCGTCAATGGGTTTACCCACAAAGGTGCTGGTGGGAGAATGACCGGAAAAATCGTTGAGAAATTCACCCTGGATTTTCAAATCTCCGTTGAGGTAAACATGAAAAGTTTCCTGAATGTTATACGAAACAGCAAAGTGGTTCCACACATCAGCCTTAAGCTCATGTCCCCTCCAGTAAAACACGTTTTCAGGCGAGGTTCCATCCTGATAGATCCAGTATTTTTGAGAATAATCGCCGTGTATGGCGGTGTGAAATTCAAGTCCTTCCTTGCTGCTTCCAAACCCGTCGCCTGCTTCCTGTGGGGTAAGGTTTCCGGTATAAACAACAACTTGCTTGTCACTGACAGATGGGGTTTTAAACCAGTATTCGATGGTGCCTTTATCCAGGGGTATTACCCCGTTGGGCAAGCGAACAAATTCATCTACACCATCGAAATGTAAAGCATGGTTGACAGTTGCAACCGATACGGAGATGCTTTGTTGAAATGAACTGTTGTCGTCATCAACGGCCTTTGCCTTGAGAGAATAACTTCCCGCCGGTGCATCAGACAGGTCCCATTCATAATCAAAAGGATGTGACTGATCGGTTGCCAGCAATTTACCATTGGCGAAGAAAGTTACATGCTGGATGGTTCCATCTTTATCATCGGCTTCTGCACTGATAGTCACCACTTCATTTTTAACCAGTCGGTCGCCGGATGAAGGTGAAACAAATGAACAGGTAGGTCGTTGATTAGCAGGCCCCTGACAACCATAAAGAAAGGTGGCAGCAGCAAAAAAAAATAATATCCATGCTCTGTGAGGGAGATGTTGGTTAACTAAATTAAACATAAACCGGTTTTAATTTCTAAAGGTAAGGTGCAACCGGATTCATTTCAAGTTAAGAGACCCATTTTATAGGGACTTTATAAATTAGAGGCTGTCCACGGTCTTGCCTTTTAGTAGAAGGCACAGAGAAAGTCATTGCCGGAAGGGACGATTTTGCGCTGAAAGACCATTTACTTAACATGAATCAGGGCAGGTGCGGCTTTGATATATCCGATCCATTCTTTTTTATGAACTCTTATAAATAATAAAAGATAAGGCCCTTTAGGGCAGAAAAAAATTTCACAAGATTATTTTTTATTTATTATTTGGCCGTATGGAACCTGCATGGAGTAATCGTGTCCTTGTTGTGCAGGTTGCTGGATGCAGGTTTCA
>CAJXLE010000067.1 GCA_913055895.1 uncultured Bacteroidota bacterium
AAAGACCAGGAGGAGGTGGATTTTTTTAAAAAGAACACCAACATGGATGATTTCCTTCACAACGTGTATGAACTGGTGGGAATGAATGTGCAAACCTATCTCGACCGCGAAATGGATCATCTGATGGTGGCCTTTGGCTGCACGGGAGGACAGCACCGTTCGGTCTATTGCGCCGAAGAGGTGGCCCGAAGGTTGAAAAACGATTACAACATCAGGGTGGACCTGGAACATCTTGACCTGCCCGGGTAAAAATGGTGCAAAACGGAAACGATTCCCGTCCGGCAGAGTCTGTTCTCCTTGACCATAAAAAATATGTAACCAAATGAAGGCAATGATTTTCGCTGCCGGCACCGGCAGCAGGCTGCAACCCCTGACCCTGCACAAACCCAAAGCCCTTGTTGAGGTAGCCGGCAAGACCATGCTGCAACATACACTGGAACACCTCAAAGAAGGCGGGGTGAAAGAAGTGGTCATCAATGTCCACCACTTTGCAGACCAGATCAGCGATTTCCTTGCCCACCATGGAACATGGGGAATGGACATGGCCATCTCCGATGAAACGGAGGAGTTACTGGATACGGGAGGGGGACTCAAAAAAGCTTCCTGGTTCTTCGATGACCGCAGACCCTTTTTGGTGCACAATGTGGATGTGCTGAGCAACCTCAGCATCAAAGAGCTCTGCCGCCACCACACCGAAAGCCAGGCTCTGGCCACACTCGCTGTACGGCAACGCCCGTCATCGAGGTACCTGCTTTTCGACGACAACAAACTGCTCTGCGGATGGGAAAATGTGAAAAAAGAAGAAAAAAAGATGATCCGCGACGCCCCTGAGCACAATAAATATGCTTTCAGCGGCATCCAGGTTATCAGTCCCGATCTTTTCCCATTGATGCCCGACAAAAAAGCCTTTCCCATAACCGACGTCTACCTCGAAGCCGGAAGGAACCACACCATCCAGGCTTTCGTGGAACAAGACTCCTGGTGGTTCGACATCGGCGACCCGGAGAAACTGAAAAAAGCCTCTCATTTTATGCGCTCCCGATGAACTTCTCGCTAAGGGCCGGATGGCTCCCCGCCAGCCGGTCCATCAAAAGATAAACCCCGGAGGCGGGCAACGAAGACATACCTAACTGACTAGCTGTGCCGCTCTTCCAGGACCTTCACCACATCCTGAAGAGAATACTCCTTGTAGACAAACATCACCAACAGGTGGTACAACAAGTCAGCCGCCTCATTGAAAAACAGCTCGCGGTTGCTGCCTTTCGATTCGATGATCAGCTCCACGGCTTCCTCGCCCACCTTCTGGGCAATCTTGTTGATGCCCTTTTCAAAAAGCCTGGCGGTGTAGGAGTCCTCGGGCATCTTCTCCTTCCTGTCACGAAGCACCCCTTCCAACTGCATCAGGAAGCCCAGGGCATCGTCCTGCTCTTCCCCGAAGCAACTGTAATTACCTGTATGACAAACCGGTCCGTGGGGTTTGACCTTGACCAGCAGGCTGTCCTGGTCGCAGTCCGTTTCCACCTCTTTAACCTCCAGGTAGTGACCGCTGGTCTCTCCTTTTGTCCACAAAGCCTGGCGGCTGCGGGAATAAAAAGTGACGTACCCGTCCTGCCTGGTCTTCTCCCAGGCCTCACGGTTCATGAAGCCCTGCATCAACACCTTCATGGTCTTCCAGTCCTGCACCACCACCGGCACAATGCCGTTCATCTTGCTGAAATCCAGCTCTATGTTGGTATTGTTGGGATTCGTTTGCATGTTATGAATCTTTTTTATGGTTATGCGTTCGGTTTACTTTATTGATTGTATCATACAGGAAAGATAAACAGATTGCCTCCGATTACCGATGCCTGATGCCTGATTTCTGATTTGTCTGAAGTCTCGGGCATCATGCACGATCCTGACAGCCACCATCTTTCTCATGAACTCCCTTTTTAAGGAATTGCCTTCCATTAAAGCCGCACTTCAATGCCCTGGTGGTTTAAATAATTCTTCATCTGAGGGATGTCAATTTCCTGGTAATGGAAAACACTTGCCGCCAGGGCAGCATCTACATGTGTGCCGGTGAAGAGCTCGGCAAAATGCTCCCGACTGCCTGCACCACCCGAAGCAATCACAGGAATGGAAAGGCTCTGGCTTAGCTCATCGAGGGCTTCCAGGGCATAACCCCTTTTAGCACCGTCATGGTTCATCGAGGTGAAAAGGATTTCGCCACAGCCACGCTCCTGACCTTCGCGCGCCCAGTCAAAAAGTTCTTTCCCGGTCTCCACACGTCCGCCGTTGATATAAACGTGCCATCCCTGCTCCTCCTGCCGGGCATCGATGGCCAGGGTGACAAACTGGCTGCCATAGTTGCGGGCTATTTCATCTATCAGGTCAGGCGAGCGCACGGCCGCCGAGTTGACCGATATCTTATCGGCTCCCGCCTCAAGGAGTACACGGGCATCTTCAAGGTTGCTCACTCCCCCGCCTACAGTAAAGGGTATGTTGAGGTTGGCAGCAATGTTCCTTACCAGTTCGGGAAGCGTCTTGCGTTTTTCGTGGGAGGCGGTGATATCCAGGTACACCAGTTCATCGGCTCCTTCCTCTGAATAGCGTTTGCCCATCTCCACCGGGTCGCCCACATCACGGATGTCTTCGAAGCGAATGCCCTTGACGGTCTTGCCTTCCTTAACATCCAAACAGGGTATGATTCGTTTTGCCGGCATCAATACAATATTTTTATTCAACACATCTGTTTATTGTCACTCGGTGCGGTAAAACCCGCACAATTTCACATTCCCCGGGAAGCTTTCTGGAGGCAACCCGGAAGTGGCTATGACAGTCCTTTATTCCTGTCTTTCAGAGAAAGCCACCAGTTCATCCAGGTCGAGGCGCCGCTCGAAAATGGCCTTGCCCACCACTGCCGCATCAATACCCGACTGGTCAAGCTTTTTGAGATCATCCAGGGTGCTGACCCCGCCGCTGGCAATAATCCGTACCTGCGGGAAACGCTCCCTCAGGCGGTCGTAAAAACCCCGGCTGATACCTTTCAACATGCCATCGCGGCTGATATCGGTACACAGCACCTGCTGCAGACCGACAGCGGAAAAATCGTCGATCAGGTCCTCCACATCAAGCTCAGAAGCATCCTTCCAGGCATTGGTGGTCACCTTGCCCTCCCTGACATCGGCGGCCAGGATGAACTTATCCCCTCCAAACTTCTTCATCCATCCCTTCAGCACCTCGGGTTGTTTGACAGCCAAAGAGCCAATGGTAACAAATTGTGCCCCGGCTGCAAGTATCTCCCTGACATCGTCTTCGCTTCGCACACCACCACCATAATCCACAGAAAGGCTGGTCGAACCGGTTACAGAACGGAGCACCCCGGTGTGTACCAGCTGTTTTTTCTCAGCCCCCTCCAGATCCACCAGGTGCAGGCGCCTAAACCCTTTCCGGTCGAAAATATGGGCCATATCCAGGGGATCCCAGGGGTAAACGGTCTTCCACTCAAAATTGCCCTGCTGCAGGCGCTGACATTTGCCATCTATCAGGTCGATGGCAGGTATTACTTCAATCATAAGCTTAAAAAGTTTTTCAGTATGCGTTCACCTGTCCTGCCGCTTTTCTCGGGATGAAACTGCACGGCATAAAAATGCTCCCTCTGCACGGCCGCACTAAAAGACACACCATGGCTGGAGGTGGCGATGCTGTATTGGTTGTCGGGGACATAGTAACTGTGAACAAAGTACACATAGGAACCTTCGGGTACGCCTTCCAACAGGGGCGAGCGGAGACCGGTGATCCGGCTCCACCCCATATGCGGCACCTTAACAGGTCCCCCAAAACGACGAACCCTGACCGGTACAATGCCCAGGCAGCTGGCATTGCGTTCTTCCGATTCATCACACATCAATTGCATCCCCAGGCAAATTCCCAGGACAGGCTGTTTGAGCTGAAGGATCAGCCTGTCGAGTCCCTGGCTCCTGAGATGGTCCATCGTGCTTTTGGCTTCACCCACCCCCGGAAAGATCACCTTGTCGGCCCGGCGGATCTTCTCGTGGTCATCGGTGATCTCGGACTCCATGTTCAGCCTTTTCAGGGCAAAATCCACCGAGCGTATGTTGCCGGCATTGTACTTGATGATAACGGTTTTCATGGTTTACAGTTTTCCTTTTGTAGTGGGCATGGACATGTTGGTTTCATCACTGCGGGTAGCCATTTTCAGGGCCCGGGCAAAAGCCTTGAAGACAGCTTCAATCTTGTGGTGCTCGTTCTTGCCGCCGGCCTCTATGTGTATGTTGCAACGGGCCTGGTCGGCAAAAGAACGGAAAAAATGCTCAAACATCTCGGTGGGCACATCACCAACCTTTTCACGGCTGAAGGCCACATCCCAGGAAAGATAGGGCCGGCCGCCCATGTCGATGACACAGTAGGCCAGGCTCTCATCCATGGGCACATAAAACCCGTAACGCGACATTCCCTTCTTGTTGCCCAGGGCCGTGGCCACCCCCTGGCCAAGGGCCAGTCCCGCATCCTCTATCGTGTGGTGCTCATCCACGTAAAGGTCGCCGTCCACCTTCATCTCCAAATCGAGACCGCCGTGACGCACCAGCTGGGCCAGCATGTGGTCGAGAAAGCCCAGGCCGGTGGCAATATCCTGCCGGCCGCTCCCGTCAAGAGACAGCATCCCGCTGATCCGGGTCTCATGGGTGTGCCTGTCGAGACGGGCAGACCGTGACAATCCCCGCAACATAGAGAAGATGCGGTCCCAGCTGCCAGTCACCAGGCGGCAGGCATCTCTCAACCCATCAGGCACCTGGGGTTCACTTTCGGAAAGCAGGATGGCACCTATCCCCATATTGCGAGCCAGCTCAACATCCGAGAGCCTGTCGCCCACCACCAGCGAAGCATCCCGGTCGAAACCCTCTTTCAGGTACCCCTCTACCAGGCCGGTGTTGGGCTTGCGGCTGGGCGAAGGCGAGGCAGCTGTAGACTCGTCAATCAACACCGCATCAAAAGCGACCCCTTCGTTGGAAAAGGCCTTTTCGACCTTCGCCTGCACTTTCTCGAAGGCTTCCCGGGGATAAGAGGAAGTACCCAGTCCATCCTGGTTGGAAACCATCACCAGCCGGTAACCCAGCCAATGGGTTATCTGGTAGAGATTCCTGAACACTCCCGGCACAAACTCCAGCTTGTCCAGGGAGTCGACCTGTTCATCGGCAGGCTCCCTGATGAGGGTACCGTCGCGGTCGACAAACAAATATTTACGTTTCATACGATTATTTTTTTATTAATATTTTGGCCGTATGGAACCTGCATGAATAATCATGTACTTGTTGTGTAGGTTACTGGATGCAGGTTTCATGATAATAAACCTTTGAATGAGTTAAATCCCATATTTGATTCATTCAACCTGGAGGCATCTTGTATTCAACAACTTTAATTATAGCATCCGGGATGAATTCATCTTCAAACGCAACAGATCTTTTCTGGCCATAAGCAATTGACAAGGCTTGATCAATTCTTTCCTTTTCATGGACCGTTGACCTTTTCATCATATGCCCTGCAAAGCTTCTTTAAAAGTTTGTTTTCCCGCGGCTTTCCAACCGTAATGCGCACCGAGCGTTCACACAACGCCAGGTTGGAGCGGTCACGGATGATCACCCCTTGCTCGCTGAGAAAACCGATGAGTGCGCCGGGATCCTTGACCCGCACCAAAAGGAAGTTGGCATCCGAGGGGTATACCTCTTCCACAAACCGGCATTGATTGAGAAAAGCGGTAAGCGATTGCCTTTCTTTGCGGATCAGGCGGACCACCTTGCGCACCTGTCGTTGCTTGCCGATCCTGCGCAAAGCCATCTCCTGGGTGAGCCGGTTGACATTATAGGGATACTTGATGCTGGTAAACACTTTGATGATGTCCGGCACGGCAAATGCATAACCCAGCCTGATACCGGCCAGGCCGGCAGCCTTGGAGAAGGTCCGCAGGATGACCAGGTTCGGAAAACGCTCCAGCATCGGCAGAAAGCCGGCACCATCGGCAAACTCCAGGTAGGCCTCGTCCAGCACCACCAGACCTCCAAAATTCTTCAGCAACCCGACAACCTTTTCCTCATCCAACAGGTTGCCCGAGGGATTGTTCGGGCTGCAGAGAAAAACAATCTTGCTGCGCCGGTCGGCCGCTTCCAGGATGGTGTTCACATCGGGCTGAAAACCTTCAGCAAGGGAGGGTTTCCTGACTTCAGCACCGTGGACACGGCTGGCCACCTCATACATGCCATAGGTGGGCTGGGGTATGATAACGTTATCTGTCCCGGGCTCCACAAAGGCACGTATCACCAGGTCGATGATCTCATCGCTGCCATTGCCCAGGAATATCCGCGAGGGGTCGACCGACTGCTGCCGGCCAATGCGCTCTTTCAGGTCATGCTGCAGGGGATCGGGATAACGGTTGAGGCTCTTGCCAAAAGGATTCTCATTGGCATCCAGGTAGACATATCCCCCGGCCTGGTGTGTTTCCCTGGCACTCTGATAAGGCTTCAGGTTGCGTATGTTCTCGCGCATCAAATCTTCCGGAAAACTCATAATCAACCTTTTTTTGTTTGCATCCTGATTTCCACAGCCCGGCGGTGTGCTTCCAGTCCCTCGGCCCTGGCCATCTCCATGGTGGCCTGGCCGATGCTTCTCAAACCCTGCTGGTCGGCCTTCTGGAAGGTGATGCGCTTGCGGAAGGAGTCGAGGTTGACGCCGCTGTAGGCCCTGGCAGCTCCGTTGGTGGGCAACACGTGGTTGGTGCCCGATGAATAATCCCCCAGGCTCTCGGGGGTGTAATCGCCAAGGAAGACCGATCCGGCATGGCGCACTTTTCCGGCCAGCTCATCTGCGTTGCGCGTGGAGATGATCAGGTGCTCGGGAGCATAGTAATTGGCCATCTCCATGATCTCATCCTGACCGGTGAGATAGACCAACTTGCAGCTTTCCAGGGCTTTCTCCACCACACTGCGCTTGGGAAGGTCGCGGAGCATCTCCTCGACGGCCTGCCTGACCTTGTCGGGCAGCGACTCGTCATCGGTCAGGAGGATGACCTGGCTGTCGGCCCCGTGCTCGGCCTGCGACAGCAGGTCGGCTGCCACATACCCCGGGGGCGTATCTTTATCGGCTACCACCAGCACCTCGGAAGGCCCGGCCGGCAGATCGATGGCGATGCCCTCTATCGAGACCAGCTGCTTGGCCAGGGTGACAAACTGGTTGCCGGGACCAAAAATCTTGTCCACCGCCGGGATGGTCTCTGTGCCATAAGCCAGGGCGGCAATGGCCTGGGCACCCCCTACCATATATATGCGGGATACCCCACTCTGACCGGCAGCATAAAGGATGGTGGGGTCCACCTCTCCCTGCTCATTGGGCGGGGTGACCAGCACCACATCCTCACACCCGGCTACGCGGGCGGGTACGGCCATCATCAACACCGAGGAGAAAAGGGGAGCCGATCCACCAGGTATGTATATACCTATGCGGTCCATCGGCACAGCTTTCTGCCAGCATTCCAGTCCCTGGTGTACCTGCACCCTCATGTCGCCCCCATCCTGGGCCTGGTGAAAGGTACGGATGTTATCGGCCGACTGTCTTATGGCGTCTTTCAGGGATCCGCTCAGCCGTGAGGCGGCCTGGCTGACCTGGTCGGGAGAAACCCGAAAATCTTCCAGCTCCACACCGTCCAGTGCCTTTGTATACTTGCGAAGGGCAAAATCGCCGTTTTTCTTCACATCATCCAAAATGGTGGTTACACTCTCCCTGATCTGTTCAGGTTCCTGCATGGGCCGCTTCAACAGCTCGGCCCATCTTTGTCTTGAAGGATTCTTGAGAATTTGCATCATATTGATCTTACCTGGTTATAGTATTCAAACAATCATTTTTTCTATGGGAACCACCAGGATGCCCTGGGCCCCTTTCTCCCTGAGCTGGTCGATGACCTCCCAGAAATCATTCTCGTTGAGCACCGAATGGACCGAGCTCCAGCCTTTGTCGGCCAGGGGCATCACCGTGGGACTTTTCATACCGGGGATGAGCGAGGTGATCTCCTCCAGGCGGTCGTTGGGCGCATTGAGCAGGATGTACTTGTTGTTGCGCGATTTTTTGACAGCCCGGATGCGGAAGAGCAAGTCCGACAGGATGGCTTCTTTCTCCTGCTCCATCTCAGGAGGGGCCACCAGCACAGCCTGCGAGTCCATCACCGTCTCCACCTCCCGCAAACCATTGCTGACAAGGGTGCTCCCCGTGCTGACAATGTCGAAGATCCCGTCCGACAGGCCTATGCCGGGTGCTATCTCCACCGACCCGCTGATCTCATGTATCTCCGCATCAATGCCTTTCTCCGAGAAGTAATCGTTCAGGATGCCCGGATAGGAGGTGGCAATGCGCTTGCCCTCCAGGTCGGACAGGTCCTCATAGGACTCGGATTTGGGAAGGGCCAGGGACAGGCGGCAACGTGCAAAACCCAGTTTTTCCCGGGTCTCAACAGGTGCCTTTTCCTCGGCCACCACGTTTTCTCCTACTATACCTATGTCGGCCACCCCATCGGCAACATAACGGGGTATGTCGTCGTCCCGGAGGTACATCACCTCCAGGGGAAAATTGGAGGAGCCCGAGAGCAGCTTGCGGGAACCATTACTTAGGCTAATCCCGCATTCCCGGATCAGCTCGATCGACTTATCGCTGAGCCGTCCGGATTTTTGCATGGCAATCTTGAGTTTGGTCATAATATCTACAGTTGGGTGAAACAAAAAAGGCCCGCGGAAGTCCGCAGGCCTTTGTATTCAGATTTTATATTCTCTGTTATGGCATACTGCATCCCTTCCGCATCATTGAAGCGTAAACATGATGATGATGGTGGTGATGGACAGTATGTACAGTTGTTTGAATCATTCGGTTTTTTCTCTTGTTGGCTTGTGTTGTTATCTTCAGTTGAGTTTTATATGCTTTGTATTTTCTTCGCCTTTTACCCTTCCTAGCCGTTTACATCTTTTAGCCATTGCTACCTTTTCTTTAGGGGCGATCTTGATTATATGCCTTTTTCAATAATGTTCTTCTGCAAACCGCCGTTTAAAAAAAAAGTCTGCAAAAATTGCAGACCCACATCTTTTGTCCGTACAATTTTTGCCTCAACGAGCCGCCCTCCGGTGATGGTGGTCGTGATGACGGACGATATGGTGCTTGTTGCTGATCATGATGAGACAAATATACAGATTTTTTGGGTTGTTCCAAATACAGGTTCAGATTTTTTATCCTGCACCCCGGTTTGTACTCAAATACCATCAACAAGCCAACGCATTAAAAGTTCAAAAATTCCAGCGCTATTAACTCCCCGCTTAGCGGTAAAAAAAACCGCTTAGCGGGGGGTTAATAGCGGGGGGGGTATAGCGGGGGGGGAATAGCGGGGGGTAATTTAAAAAAAACCGGCCTGTCAATTGGAAAACCGACAGGCCGGCAGGGATGAAGATCCCATTCGGGAAGAGCGCTTCTTGAATGCTTTAACCGTCAAAATTCGGGACACGGCAAAGGCTGATATTCTCGTATGTTAAAAATATCGTCGCCGGAGAAGGTGTATGTAAAAGAAATCTCATGGGCTCCCCCGGTATTTGTTATCAAACGGGAGATGGTGGCATCATAACTGTAACCCACGCTGAAACTGTCGCCCTGGTAACCCAGCATAAGGATGATGGCATCGCTGCCGTGTTTCTCATTCAGCACGGGAATTCCCCGGTACCACAGCCCCACCAAAAAACTGCTCTTTTCATAGTAAGCCCCTACATCCAGCTGGGTCACATTCTGCTGTTGCTTAAAATGAAAGGCAGTATAGAGGCTGTGCAAATCGCGTTTGTATTGCAGCCTTTCCAGGGGAATCATGGCACCACCAAAAAAGCTGTATTTCAATGGCTTGTAATTGGGGTTGTCGTTGAACGACGGACTGGCTTTGATCAGGTGATCGACCATACCGCCGATCCAGTAACGGTTGTTGTAAAAAAGCAGTGAACTTCCAAAGTCAAAATAGCTGAACCGGTTGTCCTGGGGAATCTCCACCGATGTGGGGTTGATGTAGTCGAAACCCAGCTGGTCGTTGAACACCACCTTGGAATAGTCGATGTGGTACTGGTGGTAATAGAACTTGATGCCTGGCCGGAAGTTCCATCTTTCCGTAAGTTTGACGTTATAGGAGTAGTTGCCGGCTACGTTGGTGGTGTTGATCTTACCGTTACCGGCCTGGTCGTTCATGAAGTAAACACCGAAGCCGCTGTTGATATCCTTGGCGTAATGGTCGGCGGCAGCCGCATAGGTTACAAAGACCCCGGGAAGCTTGGGCCACTGATCCCGGTAGTTGAGCGTAATCCTGGTCTTTCCCGAGGCTCCTGAGAAGGATGGAGCCATATGAAGGGGGGATGAATAGAATTGTGAGAATTGCGGGTCCTGTCCAAACACCATGGAATGGACCACAACCAGCAGTATGATGACAAGCAGTTTTCTCATAGTTACTTCCTGATTAATACAAAGTCGCCCACTTTTTCAAACCTTGTTCCGTTGTTGTAGGTGCCGTGGACCTTATAGATATACACGCCTTCCTCGGCCAGCTCACCCTGGTAGTAGCCATCCCAGCCTACTTCCACCTTGTCGGAGGTGAACACCTTGACGCCCCAGCGGTTGAATATCTCCAGGTGGTAGCTTTCTACGCCCTTGACGATGGGGTGGAAGACATTGTTCTCCTTTGAGTTCTTGTTATAGTGTCCACCTACCGGTCCATGGGGACTGGGAGTAAACCCGGAGGGGAAGCGTATCCTTCCGCTCTGTTCCACGGTAACCAGGTCGTGGCGTACGGTATCGTCGTAGCAGTTGTGCCTCGACCATACTTCCAGTCGGATGCTGTAGGTGCCCGTATCCTGGTAATGGTGCAACGGGCTGGGCTGGGTGGATGTGGAGTCGTCGCCGAAATGCCACCTGTACCTGTCGGCATCGATGGACATGTTGTAGCATTGCAGGTGCTGCTCAGGGATGTAGAGATTTTCTGGAGCCACATCGAAACGGGCTACCGGCACATCGTGGACCACGATGGTGGTGTCTTCGCTCACTGTCGAACCGTCGGGTCCTTGGGTCTTCAGGTTCACCTCATATTCGCCTGTCTCATAAAAGGTATGACGTGGGTTCTCATTGGTCGAGATGTTGCCGTCGCCAAATTCCCAGGTGAAATTGGAGTTGGCCTTGATCGATTCGTTGTAGAACTGGACAGAGAGAGGCGGACAACCTTCAGCCTTGCTCACATCGAATTCGGGATCCGGCATCTCGTAATAGGTGATGCTGACCTCATCCGACGAGACACATCCGTTGTTGGTGATGGTCCAGCGGAAAGTGTTGACACCGTTGGAGAGATCGCGCACTTTGGTCTGCGATGCATTGGGGTTCTCAAAAGTTCCCGAGCCACCCAGGATGATCCATTTGCCTTCGCCCCGGGTAACCGAGTTGGCCACCAGGGTGGTGGAGTCGCGGTACACCTCCTGGTCCACCCCGGCATAAGCCGAAGCCTGGTCGTTGTAGACATCGATCTCATCAATGGAAGTACAGTTGCCGCTGGTGGTTTTCCACCTAAGGGTGTTGGGCCCAAAGCCCAGGTTGCGGACCATCGTGCTGGCATTGGATGGATCATCAAACTCAGCCTGTCCGCTGACCAGGCTCCACTGACCGCTGCCAATGGATGGGCTGACGGCATTGAGCCTCACCTTATCGCCGCATACGTGTATGTCCTGTCCGGCATTGGCCTCGGTAGGCATCTCGTTGGTGATGGTGACCTCATCGTAGAGGTTGCATTTCTTGTAGGTGATGTTCCAGCGGTACACATTGGTGCCGTGGCTCATGTTGGTCACCTTGGTATTGGGATCACCGGGATCCACAAAATAGCCGCTTCCTTCAACCACTTCCCAGTGGCCGGATTGTCCCGAACCCGGCAGGTTGGCCTGCATGGTGGTGGAGTCGGCACATATCGACTGGTCGGCCCCGGCCCGTGGGACGTTGGGACGGTTCACCACGATGGTTACTTCATCAGAGGTGGAGCAACGTCCGTTGTAGACGGTCCACTTAAAGGTGTTGGCTCCCTGTGATAGGTTGCTGACAGTGGTATTGAAGACCGTGTCATTTTCAAATTCACCCGAGCCGGCCACGACGGTCCACTGACCATTACCAAAGGGAGGCTCTTCGGCATGCATGGTGGTTGAAGTGGTGCATATGGTATCGCTTTCCCCGGCATAAGCCTGCACGGGCAGGTTGTTGTAAATGGTGACATCATCGTACTTGACGCATCCGTTGCGGCTTACGGACCAACGGAAAGTATTGCGGCCCAGGCCCATATCGGTTACCTTGGTGTTGGCGCTCGAATCTTTCAGGATGTCGGCACCGCCACTCAGGGCCTCCCACTTGCCTTCACCGATATAATTGGGATTGGCTTTCAGGTAGTACTCATCATCACACACCTGGTTGTCTTCCCCGGCATAGACGATGCCCGGGCTGTTGTTCTCTATGGTCACCCTGTCGGTGGAACGACAGGATTTATGGTTGATGGTCCATTTGAGGACGTTGTCGCTCATGTGCGAGAGCCCTTCCACATCGGTATTGGGGTTGGAGGGATCTTCAAAGACGGCCGAGCCGGTAACCACCGACCAGTAGCCATCGCCTTTGCCGGCATTGTTGGCAGAAAGGGAGGTGCTGTCAACACACAGGCTCTGGTCATAGCCGGCTTCTGCCTCGATCAAATCGTTGGATATCTCCACCTCATCATAAGAGATGCATTTACCATGCTTGATGGTCCACCGCAACACGTTGCCTCCTTTGCCCAGGTTCCTGACCATCGTTTGATGATTGCTGGTATCGTCAAAATTACCGTAACCGTTGATAACCTCCCACTCACCGGTACCTATCACTGCTTCATTAGCATTAAGTTTGAAGGAATCCACGCATATGGATTTGTCACGGCCGGCATTTGCCTTGGTTGGGTTGTTGTTGGTGATGACCACCTCGTCCGAGGATACACAGTTGCCGTTGGTGATGGTCCACCGCAGGGTGTTCTCACCGTGTCCGAGGTTGGTGACGCGGGTGTTGCCCACGGTTTGATCCTGAAATTCCACCGAGTTGGAACCGCTCACCAGCGTCCACAGGCCTTCTCCCACCGCCGGCGAGTTGCCGTAGAGTGTGGCCTCGTCGGAGCAATGTGACTGGTCGACGCCCGCATCAGCCTGGGTAGGCTGGTCGTTGGTGATCACCACATCATCCGAGGAGGAGCATTTGTTGTTGGTGATGGTCCAGCGCAGGGTGTTCCTGCCGGTGCCCAGGTCGTATATCTTGCTGTTGTTGAGTGTGGTATCTTCAAAGGTACCCTCTCCGGCTATCAGCTCCCACTGACCGGTGCCTACCGATGCGTTGTTGGCCGAGAGCTGGGCAGAATCCACGCAATAGGTCATGTCGGGACCGGCGTTGGCCTGTGTGGGCGCATGGTTGGTGATGGTGATCTTGTCAGAGAGCACCCCGTTGCCAATGACCGTCCATTTCAGGACATTCTCTCCTTTGGAAAGGTTGCGCACCAGGGTGGTGTTGGAGTTCTTGTTCTCGAAAGTGCCGGATCCCTTCACCACCGACCACTCGCCGACGCCCTGCACCGGTTCGGAAGCGTTCAGCCGCATGGCATTGGTGCATATGGTCGTGTCGCCACCCGCGTCGATAGAGCCGGAACTTTCATTATCTATCCTTACCGAATCGATGGAGACACAATTCTCATAGGTCACCTTCCACTGGAACAGGTTGGCGCCGTAAGCCAGCTCGGTCACCTCGGTTTTGGGATTGCTTTTGTCGGCTATCACAGCTGAGCCGGAAAGCAGGGTCCATTCCCCCGTTCCCTTATCGGGATCGGTGGCATTCAAAAAGGTGGAGCTGGAAATGATCTCCTGGTTGTCGCCCGCATCCGCACGTGAAGGAGCGTTGTTGATGATGGTCATGCTGTCGGCCGACTGACAACCGTTATAGTAAATATTCCAGGTCAGTACCGTCGTATCGGAGACAAGAAGGTAGACTTCACTTTGGGGATCATGCCGGTCTTTAAAAGTAGCCGAACCACTGACAATCGACCATTCACCGGTGCCTTTAACCGGAGGTACGGCATCGAGGTCGGTGCGGTAATCACAAATCACCTGGTCGGGTCCGGCTTCCACATCCACCTGGTTGTTCTTCACATGCACCGTATCAGAAGTAGAGCAATGATTGTTGGTGATGGTCCAGCGCAACAGGTTGTCACCTTTGGCGATGTCTCTTATCTTGGTGTTGGGATCACCGGGATCGGCAAATTTCGCAAAACCTTCCTCCACGGTCCACTTGCCTCCGCCAATGGAAGGAGCATTGGCGTCGAGGTAGGTAGAATCACTACACAGTCCCTGATCAATGCCGGCTTCGGCTTGGGTAGGCTCATCATTGACAATGGTCACCTCATCATAGCTGCTGCACCCGTCCTTGGTGAGCGTCCACCGCAGCACATTGGTGCCCTTCTCCAAATCTGTGACCGACGTGTTGTGGACGTTGGCATCGTTGAAGGTGGCCGAACCCTGTTCCACGCTCCAGGAGCCGCTGACACCCGTTCCAGGCTCATTGCCTTTCAGTGTGTAGGAAGATGAACAATTCGTCTGGTCGGCCCCGGCGTTCACAAAACGCTGGTTGTTTTCAATGACCACCGTATCGACATCGGCACAGCCGCCGCTGGCCAGGGTCACTTCAAACTTATTTTGGCCGGTGCCCAGCCCGGTGACAGCCGTCTCAAAACTGTTGGGATGCTCGATGGTGGCCTGGCCATCTATCAGCTCCCAGTGTATGCTGGCCGAGCCGGGATCATCAGCGACAAGTGAATCGGAGGAGGCGCAGACCGCCTGATAGGTATCGGTGGAGATGATGGGTTTGGGGGTGACCGTCACAGAATGGGCGGGCGAAGCAGGTCCGGCGCCACAGCTGTTCAAACCATGAACTTTCACCATGCCACCGGTAGACGATTCATTAAAATCGACCAGTATGCTGCGCGATCCGGCTCCCGAGAGTATGGTGGCTCCTGAGGGGACACTCCACACGTAATCGCTGGCATCGTCGATGGCAGGCACTTCAAAGCTCACCGCATCCGCTCCCTGGCAGATGGTGTCCGCACCCGTTATGGTGCCGGCGGCCTTGGGAACGGCATTGACCGTGATGGCATGGCCCGTGGAGACAGCCCCTTCACCGCAGCCATTGGTGCCTTTAACCGTGATCTGACCACTCTGGGCCGTGTCGGAGTAACTGACCGTGATGGTGCGCGACTTGTCGCCGGCCACGATCTCGGCACCCTCCGGGATGGTCCATTCATATTGATCGGCATAGGGTATCTCCGGAACAGAATAGTCCACGCCGGTGGCTCCCTGGCAAAGCACGGAATCGCCGGTGATGATGCCTGCTGCTTCAGGGAGCGAATCCACAGAGACGACAGCGGTACCCGTCATCTTGGCGGTGCAGCCGTTGCCCGCCGTACCATAAACGGTGTAGGTACCTTCCGGCTTGATGTGGCCAAAGGTCAGCGAGTCGCCGTCGCCCGATATGTTGGTCATATAGGTGTTGCCACCGCGCCGGAGCTCATAGGAAACGGTGCCATCGGAATTGCCCAGGTAAATCTCCCTGCCGCCGGTGCCTTCACAATAGGTGCCGCCGCCATGGACGGTATAAGGATCAG
>CAJXLE010000068.1 GCA_913055895.1 uncultured Bacteroidota bacterium
CAAGAGCTGCAAGCAGCTTCTGACCTATACCATCGATCCGGAAAAATGCACCGGTTGCCGCGTATGTGCCAGGAACTGTCCGGTCGACGCCATCAGTGGCGAAAGAAAAGAAGTTCATGTAATAGACCAGGATACCTGCATCAAATGCGGGGTATGCTATACCAAGTGCAACTTTGATGCTGTCATCCTCTCCTAAATAATTGTTGATTCATTGAACAGAAAATCCGTTAAAAATGGAAGAAAAGCTCAATATAATACTCAATGGAAAAAACGTAGAAGGCTATAAGGGCGAGACGATACTCGATGTGGCCCGGCGCCACAATGTCCACATACCCACCCTTTGCCACGATCCGCGTTTAAAACCATTTTCTTCATGTTTCGTTTGTGTGGTTGAAGTGGAAGGCATGAACGGCATGCAGCCTTCCTGTTCCACGGAGATCAAGGAGGGGATGAAAATTCGTACCGACAATGAAAATGTTCGGACCTCACGCAAAACAGCGCTTGACCTGTTGGTGAGCAACCATTTTGCCGATTGTGTGGCTCCGTGCGAAGAAACCTGCCCGGCCGGTGTGGATGTACAGGGTTACATCTCGCTGATAGAGAAAGGTCTCTACCACGATGCCGTGGGCCTGATCAAGCAGACCAATCCTTTCCCGGCTATTTGCGGTCGTGTGTGTGTAAGGCCCTGTGAGCTGGCCTGCCGGAGAAATTTCCTGGATGAGGGAACCGGTGTGGGCATCGACTACCTCAAGCGTTTTGCCGCCGACAACGACCTGCTCAACGGACAGGATCATTACCGACCTGAAGTGGCTGCCCCCACCGACAAGAAGGTAGCCATCATTGGTGGTGGTCCCGGAGGCCTCTCCGCGGCCTACTTCCTGCAGCAAAAAGGCCACCAGTGCGATGTCTATGAGGCTGCACCCGAGCCTGGAGGATGGTTGCGTTACGGCATACCCGAATACCGCCTTCCCAATGATCTGCTGGATAAGGAAATTGGAACGATCACCGAGCTGGGTGTACAGATACACTGTAACCGGCGATTCGGCGATGACCTGAGCTATGAAGAGCTTAAAGACAACTATGATGCCGTCATCCTGACCATCGGCTCGCAGCGCGGTACCCTGATCCGTACGGAAGGGGAGGATGCAGAGAATGTCTTTTCCGGCATCGATTTTCTCCGCAACATGGAGATGACCGGTCAGAAATATGATTTTACAGGCAAGACGGTGGGAGTGGTTGGCGGCGGCAACACCGCCATGGACTGCTGCCGCACGGCCATGCGTTGCGGTGCCGAAAAGGTGTATGTCATCTACCGCAGGGCTGAAGAGCAGATGCCGGCCAACCCCATAGAAGTGCATGAATCCAGGCTGGAAGGGGTTGAATATTTGTTTTTGACCAACCCTGTGAAAGTCAATAAGGACAAGGACGGCAAACTGCATTCGATGACCCTGATCAGGATGGAGCTAGGCGAACCCGACAAGTCGGGACGCAGAAGACCTGTCCCCATTGAGGGATCAGAATTTGAGATGGAGTTTGACTATGTGCTGGCTGCCATTGGACAGAAGACCGATGTCAATTTCCTCGACGACATCAATGAGCATGCCGACAAGGGTGAATTGAAACTCAACCGCTGGGGTGATGTGGACGCCGACGAACAAACGCTTCAGACAGGTATTGAAGGTGTTTTTGCTGCCGGCGACGGAGTCACCGGACCCGCCACCATCATCGAGGCCATAGCACAGGCGCAGACCGCCTCGCGCAGTTGCCACCAATACCTGAGCGGTGAGCCTGTGCAGCCTGTGAATGGCGAGTTCTTTAGTCGCAAGGAGCATTTCCGCGAGTTGACCAAAGACGATTTTGCGGAGCGTTACCAGCAGCAGATGCGCGAAGAGATGCCCACCATGCCTCCGGACAAACGCAAGAACTTCAAGGAGGTGGAGCTGGGTTACAAAGATGCGCAGGTGGCCGACCACGAAACGGGCAGGTGCCTGGAGTGTGGCTGCAGTGAGCTGTACACCTGCGACCTGAAAATGTACGCCACCCAGTATGGTGCCGATCAAAAACGTTTTGCCGGCGACTTCCATGAATACGAAGTCGATCATTCCCATCCCTTTGTTGAGATTGACAACAACAAGTGCATCCTTTGCGGGCGTTGTGTGCGCATATGTCGTGAGGTGACCGGTGCCAACGCACTGGGCTTTGTCAACAGGGGGTTTGAGACCTATGTAGCTCCCAGCCTGGGAGAATCGCTTGTCAACACCCAATGTGAATCGTGCGGGCTCTGCATATCAGCTTGTCCTACCGGTGCCCTGACCGAGAACCTGCCTTTCAAGCCAGCACCGGTGGAGTGGGAAACCATCTCCTCCCTTTGCAATTTCTGCTCCGTGGGATGCGAGGTCAACCACCACCACAAGGGCAGCTTTGTCCTGCGAACCACAGGAAAAGAAGGTGGTCTCATCAACAAGGATGGCAACATATGCAAATACCCGCGCTTTGGGTATCATTATATGAATGATTCCCAGCGCATCACCAAACCCCTGCTGAAAGTCGACGGACAGTTTGAAGAGATCGGCTTTGACAAAGCCTATGAGGTGATCCTGGACGAGATCAAGCATGTGGAGCCCGACGAGAACAGTTTTTATGCAGGAGCACGACTTTCCAATGAGGAGCTTTACCTGGTCCAGAAGCTGGCCAGGGTGGGAGCCAAAACCAACAACATACACAGCTTTCAGTACCTGACCTCTTTCAAAGGCAGCAACCTGAACTATAAAGCCAATGTTCCCTTTGAAGAGATACCGCAGGCCAGAAGAATTTACCTGCTCGGATCGGAGATCAACCAGGAGAACGGTGTGGCTGGTTTCATGGTGAACAACGCCCGTTTCCGCCACAACATACCCGTCGAGCTGATCACCAACCTGGAAGAATCCTCCATGGAGCATAAGGTGGACAACGTCACCCGCATCCGCTCCTATTATCATTTCATCAAGGCAGTCAACCACTACCTGCTGTCCGAGAACAAACAAAACGATCTGTTCATCAAAGACAAGTGCAGCGATTTTGACCAGTACCGGGAACAACTGCTAGCGGAGGATTTCGACGGGCTGGTTGAGAAATCGGGTTTCCCGAGCAAAGAAGATCTCATTGCCTTTGCCGAGGCTTACAACCTACAACAAAATGCGGTGCTGATCTTCTCCGAACGCAACGTCTCCCCGCAGGCGGCCGCTGAAATGTTCAACCTGGCCATGCTCACCGGCAAGATTGGCAAGACCGCAAGCGGCATCATCTCCCTGAAGGAGAAAAACAACTCACAGGGCATCTTTGACATGGGCATAGGCTCCTACACTGGTGTCGGCAACCAATCGCTGCGCGACGATAAGTTCAGGAAAACCCTGAAGAAAATCTGGCAGGTGGAAGAGCTTCCGGAAGTACCCAACAACCGCCATATAGACAAGCTGGATGCAGGGAAAATCAAGAAGCTGTATGTTTTTGGCGAAGACCCGATGGGTTGTGCCCGGGATAAGGAAAGGGTGGACAAATGGTTTGCCGATGCAGAATTTGTGATGGTGCAGGATTACTTCATGACCGAGACGGCCAAAAATGCCGACCTGATCCTTCCTGCTGCTTTCCCGGTGGAAACATCCGGTACCTTCACCAACACCCAGCGTTACATCCAGCAGTTTGACAAACAGCTGGAAGGAAAAGTGGAAAAGGAAAACTACAGGCAGATACTCGATATGCTCAATGTTTTCGACGCCAACGGGTTGGATGACGCTGAGCAGGTCAGGAAGGAAGCCCTGTCCCTGCTGCCCAAGAACAAACGTTTTGAATACAGTTTTGAATATACTTCGGGTGAAGCCGACGATTACCGGCTTTTTGACCACGGCTGCGATTCGGTGGTTAAATATTTTGACGATCGTTTTGAAAAGGCTTTTGATTGATATGTCAGAAAGGGGAACAACCGGGTGTTTATCTTTGTGGTAAATACCCTGAAATTTGTTATATTTGAAAGGGAAATAACTTATAAAGCCAATCAACCATGAAAGAATTCAAAAGCGTTGACGACATACTCGATTTTGCCATGAATTCCGAGCAGGAAGCGGTGGACTTTTACAACCACCTGGCAGAGAATGCCCAAAATGAGGAGATGCAGAAGATCTTCAACCAGTTTGCCCAGGAAGAGATCTCCCACAAGGCTAAGATACGTAAGATCAAGGAGGAAGGCACATATGAGCTCTCCAGGGAAAAGTTGCGCAACCTGAAGGTAAGCGATTACATGGTCAATGTCAAACCCACGCCCGACATGAATTACCAGGATGCCCTGGTTTTGGCCATGAACAAGGAGAAAGCTGCTTTCAGGCTGTACATGGACCTGGCCGAGCAAACCCAGCAGCAGGAGATGAAGGATCTTTTCCTTGCCCTGGCGCAGGAAGAATCGAAACATAAGCTGCGGTTTGAACTGGAGTATGATGAATATGTCCTGCGTGAGAATTGACCCCAAGCTTCTGGAATGTTCTCTATCCCGCAGGTACGAACTTGCGGGATTTTTTTGAATTTGCGGACTGAAACTTTTATTTTGCCCCCAGCTTTATTACTTTTGCAGGGCAACCAAACTTCCACAGCAAAGTGAGAACAATCAGGACAGGGATAGTGGCCGTCTTTTTGGTCTTCCTGACCGGAGCCGTCCTTCAGGCTCAGGAAGTCGAAGTGGAGCGTTCCGATGAGAAGGTGATCATCGGAAATGAAATGTTCTACATCCATGAAGTCAAGAAAGGCCAAACCCTGTATTCTATAAGTGAGACTTACAACGTTCCCCAGCGGGTCATTGCCAGGGAGAACCCCGATATTTTACTGGGACTGCGACCCGGACAGGTTCTCAAGATACCTTTTTCCGAGACCACCGCGGAACAGGAGCCAGAACGCGACACCTCCCGCTTTCATTATCATCGCGTTAAAAAAGGAGAGACCCTCTATTCGCTTGCCAGGCGCTACCAGGTATCCCAGGCAGCCATCCGGCGGCACAATCCTGTGCTGAAAGAAAGGGAGTTGCAGGCAAGGCAGACCATTAAGATACCCAAGAAAAGGCCCCCTGCCAGGCAAAAGGGGGATCGGCAGGAGCGGGCCAAAACCAGCCGTTATATCCACCACCAGGTGGAAAAAAAGGAAACACTTTATTCACTCTCCAAAGAATATGGGGTGGAGATAAGCGAGATCATAGCCGTCAATGAACATCTCAAAAGCGAGGAGCTGGAATACGGGGAGACCATCCGCATACCCAGAACAGAACAAGGCGGTCAGAAGCCCTCACCGGTGATAAGTGCCGGGGAGCCCGAAAGGCCGCGCGATACTGTGCCCACTTATTACCGCATGGTGCGCGAAAACCTGCCCGGATGCGACTCTTCAGGTTATTTCAGGCGCCGCACCCTGGAGGTGGGTTTGTTTCTTCCTTTCAACAAGGAAAAGAACCAGGAGCGTTTTTACATCGACAGCTCCGAGGTCAACGACAAGGGCGAAAAGATATATAAGAAGATTAAACGCGATGCCAACTATATATATCCGCCATCGGAAGGCTTCATTGAATTTTACGAGGGGGTGCTGATGGCCCTTGATTCGCTTTCGAAGCAAGATATAAGGGTCAACCTGGAAGTATACGACAGCGGCAGCGACACGTCGGCACTCAAGCGAACCATCCGCAGTGAGAACATCTCCAACCTGGACCTGATCATTGGGCCGGTTTATGAGGACAAGTTTTCTGTGATGGCCCGTTACGCTCAAAAGAATAAGATACACATCGTTTCGCCCTTTTCAAAATCCAGGCGCTGGGTGCTGCAAAATCCCTACCTGATCCAGATATACCCATCGAAAACAGCCCAGCTGGACCAGTTTGCCTCCTACATATCGGGTTTCAGTGATAAGAACATGATACTTGTCCATACAGGCGACAGCTTGTATTACCCCGAGATCAGGCGCTTTAAGGATAAAATATTCACCTACATATCACACGACACCACTTTTGCTGATGTACGTTTCAAGGAGGTGGCTTTCCGCGACAGCCTTTTTTATCTCAAACAGGCCATGAACAAAGGAGAGAAAAATGTAGTGGTGGTACCCTCGGAGGACGAAGCTTTTGTCACCGATGTGGTGACCAACCTGAACACACTGTCCAAGCAGGGATATGAGATGCAGGTTTTTGGTTATTCCAACTGGCAGGATTTTGTCAACATAGAGCTCGAATACTTCTACAACATCAACCTGTGTCTTTTTACCTCCTTCCATGTCGATTACAACCGGCCGCCGGTAAAGAAGGTGGTTCGCAAATACCGGAAAACCTTCTTCTCGGAGCCTACCCGCTATGTTTTTCATGGATTTGACATCACCTACTATTTTTTGAATGCCCTTTACCGCTATGGGAGGGACTTTAACGACTGCCTGCACCGTTACGACATACCGCTTTGCCACTCCGATTACCGGTTCTTCCGCCGGGGGAGAGACAGCGGACTGGAGAACGTATCGCTTTACCTGCTTCAGTATCATGGTGACCTGACCATGGACCGCATCAACCTTGAACCCCAACAGCCTGCATGGGTCGGGGAATAAGCCGTTTATATCTTACTGTGTGTCGTCAAACATGGGCATCTTGAACAAGAAAGCCATGTATAGGTTTGAAAGTACAGCAAAAATAGAGTATCTTTAACAGACTTTTTATCAACAAATAAAAAAGGAGGAACAATGTCACAGTATCACGAACCAACTAATGAACTCAGCGAACAAGCCCGCAATTTTACCAGGGCGCTCAATAGCCTGAAGGAGGAGGTGGAAGCGGTTGACTGGTACCATCAAAGGGTGGATACCACCAATGATGAGAGCCTGAAAGGTATTCTGGCACACAACCGGGATGAAGAGATAGAACACGCCTGTATGACCATCGAATGGCTGAGGCGCAACATGCCGGGATGGGATGAAGAACTCAGAAACTGGCTTTTCAAGGAGGGCGATATAGCCGAAGAAGACGATCACGAACATGAACCATCATCCAGGCCTGGCAATGGCGACCTGGGCATTGGAAAAATCAAATAAAAGGAGGCAATATGGATATACTAAGACGATCTTTAGCACCCATTTCTCAAGAGGCCTGGCAAGAGATAGATGAGCAGGCCCGCATCATTTTCAACAACGTTTTAACCGGCCGTCGCTTTGCTGATGTGGATGGTCCGAAAGGCCTCAACTTTGGCGGTGTCAACATTGGCCGCCTTGAGATGGATGAGAACCAGCGGGAGGATCAGGTGCGTTACGGCATCAATCGCCTGCAGCCGCTGACCGAGATACGCAAATCGTTCAGGCTGAACCTGTGGGAGCTGGACAACGCAGTGCGGGGAGCCGAAGATGTTGATTTGGGCGAGCTGGAAGAGGCTGCCGGTCAGATTGCCGAGTTTGAAGAAAAAACCATCTTCCAGGGTTTCGAGAAGGCATGCATCAAAGGACTGAAAGGGGAGTCTGCTCACAAGGCTCTCAAGTATACCGATGAGCCGCATGAGATCCTCAGGACCCTTACCGATGCCATTGGCCACATGAGGAAGTCTTTTATAGAGGGGCCCTACCACCTGGTATTAGGCAAGGAGAAGTGGCAGCAGCTGATGACCCATACCGGCGGCTATCCGCTGAGAAAGCAGGTGGAAAAACTCATAGACGGGCAGATTATTCTCAACCATTACATTGATGAGGGTTACCTGGTCTCGGGCCGTGGTGGCGATTTCAGCCTGATTTTGGGACAGGACCTTTCAATAGGTTATGAATCGCACACCCAAAAAGAAGTGCAGCTTTACATCAGCGAATCCTTTACTTTCCGTGTTCTTGAACCTGCAGCTGTAGTGGTCTTCGAATAGCACCACAACCCCTCATATATTTATGGTTTATAAAAAAAGCGGATCCGCCCGGTCCGCTTTTTTCCTTCTTTCCCTCTTTTAGCATTCTACCCTGTCAGTTTATCAGGGGATTGTGAGTTTGAACCTTTCACCGCTTCAACCATCCACTACATTCAACCGTCCACCTTTTTCATGCCCCATGGGTGCCACCTGCAAATCTCTGGAGCGAATCCCCAAATGGAACTCTCTGTGAGCTTTTTTCCCGTGGACCGTTGGCGCGGGGTTTTCTTTAGACCGATTATAAATTGTCGGTTTCTCAGGTTGTTATAAATGGAATGCCTATATTGGGGGTGTTTTGTGGAGGCTTTTCCCGGCGGGCCGGTCTTCGACCTGCTTCAAAACATGACTTTTATCATTTGCTCACTTGATCTTCCAACCTAATTTTAGAAGAAACCACAGGTACAAAGATAAGAAATTTCGTCGTTATTTATTTAACAGTGTTATTGTTTTCACAGTACTAATTACTAAAATTTGTCAATATGCCTGAAATGAAAGAGTTAATCAAGGATTTAGCAGACCAACATGGAAGAACGCGTGAAAGTTTGCTGCCCATCTTGCAGGGTATCGTGAAAGAGGAGCGCCAAGTCTCCGAGGAGGCTATGACGGAGGTAGCCCGGGAACTGGACATGTCCGCTGCGTTGGTGTATGGTACCGCAACATTTTATTCCTTCCTGGATACCGAAGCGCGGGGCAAATATGTGATCCGTCTTTGCCGCACCATAACCTGCGACATGAAGGGTAAGAAAGAGATACTCGACACCCTCCAGCAGCTGCTGAAGATCAACCTGGGGGAGACCACCAAGGACAACCGCTTCACACTGCTGGAAACCAACTGCCTGGGCTGGTGCCACAAAGGACCTGCCATGCTGATCAATGAGGAGGCCTACACAGAACTGACTGCCGACAGAGTCAGCGAGATCATTGATGAGTACATGAAGAAAGAAATCTAGAAATTGCCGAACCACTAAAAACATTCATTATGCCAGATACAAAAAGCAAAAGACTGAAAAGAGTAGATCTGATATTTGCAGAGGACTGCAATTACAAGGAGGTGCTCAAGAACACCCTCAGCCGCTCGCGCGACGATGTGATCCAGGAGATCCTCGACAGCGGGCTGCGCGGCCGTGGTGGTGCCGGCTTTCCTACAGGTCTGAAGTGGAAATTCACCGGCCAGGAAGAAAGCGATGAGAAATTTGTGGTATGCAATGCCGACGAGGGTGAACCCGGAACCTTCAAGGACCGTGAGATCCTGCTTCGCGTACCCAACAAAGTATTTGGTGGTATGGCCGTTTGTGCCTACACCATTGGAGCCAAAGAAGGCTATGTTTACCTGAGGGGCGAATACGAATTCCTGAAGGATGACATACAGAAAAAGATAGATGAATTCCACAAGGTACTGGACGAGCTGGGACTGGATTTCAGGATCAAGCTGCTTCTGGGCAGCGGTGCTTACATTTGCGGTGAAGAGAGCGCCCTGTTCGAATCGATGGAAGGCAAGAGGGGAGAGCCCCGCAACAAGCCGCCCTATCCCACCCAGGATGGTTTCAGGGGCAAGCCCACCGTCATCAATAATGTGGAGACCCTGGTCTATTCACTGATGATTTGCGACCTGGGAGCACAAAAATTTCATGAGCTTGGCACTGCCGACTCCCGCGGATCCAAAGTTTTTTCCATCTCAGGCGATACACCCATTCCAGGCATCTACGAGCTGGAGCTGGGCATGTCGCTGGCCGAATTTGTTGAAGAGTTTGGCGACGGCGACACCAAAGCCGTACAGGTAGGAGGCGCAGCCGGTTTTTGTGTGCCCCGCAAAAAGTTCAACGATACGATCATCGGCTTTGAGGGCGTACCCACAGGTGGTTCGATGATGCTTTTCAACAGTTCGCGTTCCATGTACAACGTATTGAAAAACTATGTGGAATTTTTCCGCGAAGAATCCTGCGGACAATGTACCCCCTGCCGTGTGGGCTGTCAGCAGCTGCTAAAGGGCATTGAGGCCGTCAAAAGGGGCGATCAGCCTACCACCTACCTGAAGTCGCTGCTGAAGCTCACCGAGGTCATGAAGGTTACGGCCAAGTGCGGACTGGGACAATCCGTAGCCAACTCCTTCTCTTCTATTGTCGACAACTTCAAGGAGGAGATGATTTACTAATTATTTGTGGAATTCAATAAAATACGATAAAATGGCCAATACAGTTAGTTTAAAAATAGATGGATTTGATGTCAAAGTAGAAAAGGGCAGCACCATTTTGGATGCTGCACGCAAGCTGGACATCCACATTCCCACCCTTTGTTATCACGAGGACCTTTGTGTGGCCGGTAACTGCCGTGTGTGTATGGTCGAGCGCAAGGGCGCCAACAACCTGGTTCCATCCTGTGCCACACCCGCTGAAGAGGGCATGGAGATACAGACCAACACCCTGAAAGTTCGTCGTGCCAGAAGGTACATTGTCGACCTGCTGCTTTCCGAGCACCGTGAGGATTGCACCAAGTGTTACAAGAACGGCAACTGCGAGTTGCAGTCCCTGGCAAGCGATACGATCATCAGCGGCGATTATCTTTTCATGGACCTGGTACCTGAGAAGAACTACACCATCGATCAATATTCACCTTCGATCATCAAGGACGATGGCAAATGTGTACGTTGCCAGCGTTGTGTGCGCACCTGCACCGAGTTGCAGCACGTCAGTGCCCTGGGCGTGGCTTACAAAGGCAGCGAGATGAAGATCTCCACCTTTTTCGAGAACCCGCTGATCGATGTGGTATGCACCAACTGCGGGCAGTGCGTCAACCGTTGCCCAACGGGTGCCCTGGTGGAGCGCAATTACATCGACCAGGTCTACGATGCCATATACGATGACGACACCCACGTGGTGGTACAGACAGCTCCCGCCGTGCGCGTAGCACTGGGTGAAGAGCTGGGTTTTGATCCGGGCGAGCGGGTCACCGGCAGGATGGTGACCGCCCTGAAGCGCATAGGCTTCGACTCGGTGCTGGACACCGACTGGTCGGCCGACCTGACCATCATGGAAGAGGGCACCGAGCTGCTGACCCGTCTGAAGAAGGCCCTGGTGGACAAAGACCCCAGCACTAAGCTGCCGATGACCACCTCCTGTTCACCTGGATGGATCAAGTTCATTGAGCACACCTATCCCGAATACCTGGACAACGTCTCCACCTGCAAGTCGCCCCAGCAGATGTTCGGAGCCCTGGCCAAGACCTATTATGCCGAGAAGAAGAACCTGGATCCCGAAAAGGTTGTTTCTGTTTCCGTGATGCCCTGTACAGCGAAAAAATACGAGGCCGACAGGCCGGAGATGCGCGACAGTGGCTACAAGGATGTGGATTATGTGCTTACCACCCGTGAGGTGGCCCATATGATCCGCCAGGCTGGCGTGGATTTCCTCAAGCTGGAGGAAGCCAAATACGACAGCATCATGGGTGAATCTTCCGGTGCTGCTGTCATCTTTGGTGCAACCGGTGGCGTGATGGAAGCAGCCCTGCGTACGGCCTACGAGATCGTGACCGGCCGCGAAGTGCCTTTCGACAACCTGAACATCACCGCGGTCAGGGGCATGGAAGGTGTGCGTGAAGCTGCCATCACCATTGAGGGAGCCAAAGACGAGTGGAGCTTCCTGGAAGGTGTCGAGCTGAAGACCGTAGTGGCTCACGGCCTGACCAACGCCCGGCAGGTCATGCAAAAGGTGCGCGATGGCAAGGCCGACTGGCACTTCATTGAGGTCATGGCCTGTCCCGGCGGATGCCTGGGAGGTGGCGGACAGCCTATACCCACCACACCCGAGATCCGTCAGAAGCGTGCTGATGCCATCTACGCTGAGGACTCCGACATGTCCATCCGTAAGTCGCACGAGAACCCAGAGATACAGGCCATCTACAAGGAATACCTAGGAGAGCCCCTGGGCCACAAGTCGCATGAACTGCTCCACACCCATTACAAGGAGCGTCAGCGCTACTAACAGGAAGCGGACAGTGTCGAATATATCAGTTTGAGAATGTTCAAAAAGAAGGCGGTACGCACCCGGCGTACCGCCTTCTTTGATTTTGTAACCCCTTGATAAGATGCCTTCTATTTTTTGGGCCATGCCGGCTGTTGTCTTTCCCAGCCCCTTAACCATTTTCTCCAATGTGACCATCCTTCTTCAAAGATCAGGGAAGCACCATCAGTCTCTGTGATTGGTGCAGCATGTGATTGATGCACTACAAGTAGAAGTCTCTTTCCGCTTCCATACAGGGAAAGATTTTTTACAGGTACTTTTTGTATTCCTCCGGCACATCAAAATACTCCTTGTACAGCTCCACATCCGGACCCATGCCTTCTACCTGCTTGTCGCGCATCTTGTAGGTGCATTTCTCCCCGGCTATGCCGGAGAAGAAGATCTCGTATTCCTTGCCGTCCTGATCCTGCATAAAGACCTTCACCAGGTTGTTGTTTTCCTTGCGGTTCAGGGTGGTATGGCAGATGGGGCAGTACATGACAAACTCTTCTCCCTCGCTGATCCCAAATTCGGGGTGTTTGCTGGTGGTGTAGTTACCCAGCTCAGGACTCAAAAATATCAGTCCTTTCTGGTTGGATGTCTTGGATTTGGCCACAAATACCAGGCTGTTCTCAACCCGCAGCTGACCCTTGCATACAGGGCAATAATAATTATACCACATAGGACCTCCTGTTTTTAATATAACAAATATTTCAATATCAATCAACTGGTTGTTGTCTTGGTTGCCGCGTGGTTGATCTTCCGGATCAGGGCATCGGCTCCTTTTTTTACTTTGGGGCTGAATCCCTCGCCCAGTGAGATATGTTGTGGTTGAATGCCCAGGATGTAGACCGGGCTGTTGAACAATTCGCAAACCTGTCCGAGGGAAATGTTGTGGGTATTGGTGGTGTGCCCGCGCAAATGGCAGGCAGGCATAAGCGACCAACGGCCGGGCCCGGCCTGAAGGGCCATTGCGTCGACCAGGATCAGTAAGTCGGGTGCCAGGGCATTGATCTTACCAATATAGTTCTCTATGCTCACCTCCACCACCAAACGTTTCAGCCGTTTGGTTTCCTTCAGGTTTTGCGCAATGTATACGCCAATCCCGTCGTCCTTTTTCAGGAGGTTGCCGATCCCCACGAAAAGGATGTTTTCGTATGACGGGTTTTGAAGGATTTCCTGCAGCATATTTTCATTCTTTGGAGAAAATTTTCATCTGGACCTGTCGCAGGCAGTTGGGGCATAAAACATTGAACATATCCCTTCTCCTGAGTTGCCCTTCGCTTAGTTCCACCTGGGTTTCTTCTTTTACCGCCAGCCTGAGTTTTTCGTTGAGCATCTTCAGGTTCATGACATTCGAATAGGCTTTGGGACCAAGTTTCTTATGCATGAACATGATGTGCTCTTTGGTGGTGATGATGGCTCCGCAGTTTTTGCAGATCAGCAGTTCTTTTTCCTGGTATTCCACATTTGATTCCCTGTCGAAGGCCGACAGGTCGTATATCGTATCCGAGAGCACCACACCCTTGCCGGTGATGCAATGGTCGGCGCACTGTCCACAAAAAAGGCACTTGTTGTAGTCCCTTCTTATGGTACGCACGCTCCGCTCGCGGTCGTCCTCATGCGTGATGGCCAGGGATGGACATACATTGGTGCAGGTTTCGCATCCCACGCAATTCTTATCGTCCACCACTGGCTTGCCCCGGAAACCTTCGAAAGGCACGTGTTCCTTTTTGGGAAAGCTTGTGGTGTAGGCCGGGGTCACCAGTGAGATGACCGCCTCCCTGAGCTCGCGTAATTTTGGATATCTCATGGTCTTTGAGTTTAAAGATGTTTGGTTTAGGTCTGTGTGGTCCGGGCCTGCAGAAAAACAGCCTGGACTGTCACCTGGATGCCTTACTTTTCGTACTGCTCTTTGTAGTCGTCTTTCACACTTTTCTTGCCCAGTGGTATGCCGAAGATGTAGGATCCCCGCACCAGGGCATGGGCCGATACCGTGGCCACAAAGAACAGGATGGGAATGGCGATCAGGGCTTTGACCCCGATATCGATGAAGCCATACCGCACGAGCACTCCTATCAGGATGCTCCATGTGCCCAGGGTCACCGTTTTGGTGGCCGACTGCAGCCTGTTGTACACGTCCGGCAGCCTGATCAGTCCTATGCAACCAAAAAGGTTGAACAGGACGCCTATTGCAATAAGTATTGTACTAGCCATATCATTCGTTTAGTTTTTTGCCACTGATGTATTTGGCCAGGGTCAGCGTGCCGATGAAGCTCAGGATGACCCAGGCAATGCCGATGTCGATGAGAAAGGTCCTGCCGGTGACCACCGCCAGGATGGCGCAGATGCCCACCACCAGTATGCCGAAAATGTCGATGCCCACCATCCGGTCGGCTATCGAAGGGCCCCTGATGATGCGGTAGAGGCAGAAGACGCTTAGTCCGATCTGTATGTACAGTAAGATGTGTAAGAAATCCATATCATTCAAAGATTTTTTCAATGTATTTTTCAAATCTTCCCGAGACTTTCCTGGAGTATACTTCCGGATCCTCGGAGCTGACATATATCCAGTGAACATACATCACATCACCGACTACATCCACGGCGATGGTGCCAGGTGTCATGGTGATGGAGTTGGCCAGCATGGTCCGGGCCAGGTCGCTTTGTATGCCCAGTTGCACCCTGACAATTCCTGGCTTGATGGGCATGGCCGGATGCAATACCCTGTAGGCCACATCAAAATTGGCCTTTATACACTCCCATAGAAAGACGAAGATGTAGGCCAGCAGCCAGGCGTATCTCCGAGGTTCCAGGAACTTCCCTACTTTCCTCACAAAGTACCTGCCGAAGAGCAGGGTGGTCACACCCGCGGCTGCTATGCCGGTGATGATGTTGGCCAGCGAGAGGCTTAAGGTGATCAAAAGCCAGAAAAGCAGGGTGATGATGAATAATGCCAGATATCGTTTCATATTACATGCCGGTTATGGTCGTTGCATAATTGGTTGTTTCCATTAAAACATCCACGGCCGGTGTCAGCATCACTTCCCTGACCCCGGGAAATATCAGCAGGCTCAGGGCCAGGCAGAAGAGTACCATCACCACCATGGACAGGCTCATGGTGAAAGGTACTTCCCTGATTTTGCGGGAAAAAGTACGTTTGTTGAAGAAGGCGTAGCGCTGAAATTTCATGAAGGAAGCCAGGGTGACGATGCTTACCAGCACGGCCAGCACGGCCAGCAGGTAAAACTCCCCCTTAACAGCTGCCACAATGATGATCAGCTTGCTGAAAAAACCATTGAAAGGTGGTATGCCGGAGATGGAGAGGGAAGCACCCAGCGATGTGGTGCTTGTGATGGGTA
>CAJXLE010000069.1 GCA_913055895.1 uncultured Bacteroidota bacterium
CAACAGGCGCAGGGCCCCGGGACCGATTCCCACCGTTCGTTCCACTTTTGCGGGAAGGCTCACTTTTCTTCCCAGCATGTCGGTGACCACGGTCTTTTCCCCGTCTGGCTGTTTGCTCTTTTCCGGCTGGCAACCCATCAGGAGAGCTGCCAGAACCAACGGCAACAAGATTTTAATCAGCTTCCTGGTCCCCGTAATCCTTGTGGATGCCAGGGTTGGGCCTTCCGGCCACCCGGTGTGTTTTGTTGTTTTTCCTGCCATGAAGCGGGGTGTATAATTTTTGTCTATCCTTTGGGTATTTCCTGACATATGCTTCGGGTTTGGCTTTGATATTTGCTTTGCTTGGAGGATGAATGTCACTAATATTTAATTCGTGTTACTGCCGGGATAAAAAAAATCAATCGAGGCTGCTCATTACCAATTTTCCGTGTTTTACCCCCTTCATGCCGATCAGCTTGTCGGACAAATCAATCAGCTCGGAGGCCCTTCCTTTCAGTGTGATGGTCTCCAGGCAGTTGTTGTGGTCGAGGTGGATGTGTTGCATCGACAATACCAGGTGGTGGTGGTCATGCTGGATGTCGTTCGACTGTCCGGAGATGTCGCGTTTGTGGTGGTCGTATAGCAGGGTCACCGTCCCTGCCACATCCCGGTTTTCTTCCCAGTTGTCGGCTATCAGGTGTGATTTGATCAGGTAACGGATGGCCTGGGAACGATTGGGAAACTGGTGCTTGGTCACCAGCTCGTCCAACTCCCCGAGCACCAGCTCGTCCAGTGAGACACCAAATCTTTTTATGGCCATGGTTGGAAAGTTTTCCGAATGGCATAAAGATAATAAAAGCAACTCTAATAACATCATCCTGTTATGAGAGACAAGCCAAAAGTTTTTTTGATGAAGTCCGAAAGTCCACTGGGCCTGATAGGCCTTTTCGTTTTACCGGAATATGGCTGGGTTGGATCTCGGTCAGGCACGGGTTATTCCTGTGCCTCTTCTTGTTCTACATCCGATTTGAACCGTCCGCGGTCTTTTTTCCTGATGTTTCGGGTGCTAACCACGTGGCTTTTCTTGCCATCCCTGATCTCTATGGCATCCTGCTTTTCATCAAAGGTCACCTGTGTATCGCCCGCCAGATCAAATTCTTTGGTTCTGAAAACCGTGCTGTTGATTCTCAATATGTTGGTGTTGATGGTGGCATAGGGTACCATCAGGCCCCACAAGCCGTATAGCGCGATCAGCAGGGCCACCAGGAATTTGATGCCATCGTAAAGCCATACAAAATGTTGGATGCGGAAACTGTCGATCACTACGATCAGACCTACTAATAATCCTATGATATAAATGTCGGGTGTTCTTTTATAGGTTTTTTCCATAGTTTTTGGTTTTGGTTTATTGGGTAATCTACTCCAAAAGGATCTTTCCAATCCTACAATTTAGCAAAATTAAATGAAAAAATCAATCCTGCCTGCGCATATCTCCACATATCCCCTTCTTGGTTTTTTATACCCCATCTGTCAGGCAATCCGGCCGGATTCTAAAAAATACCTTAAAAAATCTGACCCTCTTTCAGATCGTTTACGTGACTCATAACATGGACCGGGCTTTTAAAACCCACAACAAATCCAACTTGAACATTTAACCTAAACACATTCAACCCAAACACATTCAACCTTAAACCCTTTTGTCTTAACCCATTTAAAATTTATCTATTGAATGTTAATTCATTGATCGTTAATTTGTTGGTTGTTAGATCATTGATTGTTAAGTTTTTATCTATAAACCATTTATAACCATAAAACCACAGGAGATATTCCATTATGAAAAGACAAACGATTCCCTTTTTAGTCGCAGGTTTGTTGATGTTTGGACTGATTGCCTGCAGTGAAAATGAAGATTCGGCCGAGCCTGATGATTCAGGTAACAACGCTGCGCCAGTTGCAGTAATTGATGCAATAAGTGAAATAGGAACCGGAACAGCTGTTGTATTAGATGGCAGCGGATCATCCGACCCCGACGGTGATCAGCTTGATTTCAGCTGGACCCTTGAGGAGAAACCCACCGGCAGCAATGCCACCCTCACCGGGGCCGGCAATTCTTCAGCTGAGTTTACACCGGACGAGGTGGGATCATATAAGGTAAGGCTCGTTGTCACTGACGGATCGGCCCAGGATTCAGCTGAACACAGCATGGTTTCGGAGGTGGAAGTGCTTGGTGATATTACCACCGACCGCGCACTGAGCGATGTCATTGAAGATCCCTCATTGCCTGATTACAGGGTTGAGCGGGACATCGACATCAGTGCATTGCTGAACATCGAACCGGGGGTGGTCATTCATGTCGGGGAAGGCCATCTTATTGAAGTGCTTTCTTCCGGTACCCTGATAGCTGCAGGTAGCCAGACCGATTCGGTTGTGATCACCTCTTCCAATGAAGCGGGAGATGTTCGCTGGGGAGGGTTGATCATCAACTCAGGCGATGCTCAGAATGAGCTGCGTTTTGTTCGAATATCCTATGCAGGTGGCAACAGCAGGCTCTACTACAGAACATCTCTGGGTGATGTATTTGCCAATATTGGTATACGGGAAGATGCACGGCTCTCGGTGGCACATTCGGTCATTTCAGAAAGTGGTGGTTTCGGCTTACACGTGGATTATGGTGGAGCATTGAACAATTTTGACAGCAACCATTTTAAGGGCAATGATGCGGCTGCCATGCAGATGCCCATCCACCAGTTTGGAAACATAGACACCCAGACGCGCTTTTCTCATAATGGCCGCAATTCGGTGCAAGCCTACGGCACAAGCATCTCTTCAGGTAATGATCAGCAGTGGAACCAGCTGAACGGTGAGGCAACATACCATATTACCGGCGATGTTGAGATCCAGGATGAATTAAGTATTGGTGCGGGTGTTACCATTGAGCTGGATGAGGGGGTTCGTTTTGAAGTCTCCTCCACAGGAGTGCTTATGGCTGAAGGTACGCAGAACAGTCCCGTTCATTTTACCAGTTCGGACATCGATGGCGGAAGATACTGGACCGGCTTGACGATCCATTCCTCCGACGCCAGGAATGTATTGAATCATACTGTGGTCGCTTATGCAGGCAGCGCCGTGGAGAGGCAGTACTACCGCACCTCCCTGGGCGATGTACATGCCAGTATCGCCATCATGGAAGGAGCCAGGCTGAGCATAAAAAACAGCAACATCGACAATGGTGCCGCCTATGGAATTGCGGTGGACTATGGAGCTTCATTCAACGAGTTTGCGACCAACTCCCTGTCGGATAACCAGGATGCACCCATCCTCCTTCCTGTCAATGCGGTTCACGGCATTGATGCAGCTACCGTATTTTCGAATACGGAAAATTATGTAAAAGTTTACGACCATCAGGTGGCGGATGATCAAACATGGGTGGATCTGAGCGGTTCCACAGCCTACCGGTTTACCTGGGATGTGGATGTCGACAGCGATCTTGTCATTCAGCCGGGAACCAGCCTGGAATTTGAAGAGGACGTTAAGTTGACCGTACATTCGGGAGCAAGTCTTGTGGCAGAGGGAAATGCCTCCGACCGGATCGTCTTTACCTCATCCAATGAAGCAGGAGAGATACGTTGGGCTGGCATTGATGTACAGTCCACCTCGGCACTCAACTCCCTTGATTATGTCACCGTGAATTGGGGTGGGGGTAACGAACGCTTGTTTTACCGCACTTTTATTGATTCGGATGGCGATGTGCACGCCAACATCGGGCTCCAGGAGGATGCACGGCTGAACCTTACCCATTCCAGGATATTGAACAGCGGGGAGTATGGACTTGCACTTCTTGAGGGGGCCACTGTCAATGGAAGCAGAAGCCAGAATGATATCTATTCAGACAACGATGAGTTTGACAATCCCGATGGTACAGACTTTCTGATCGAATAGGCCAGCTCCTGCAACAACCCAAGGGGGAATCCGGAAATTTTTAAGACCCCGGGGCACGGGAAAATACCGGGCACGGCGGGGTGGTCATACACTACCACCCGCCGTGCCTTTTTTTCATTGTGCCATGGCAAGGTCAGATGTCATCAAATGAAAAACTGCCATCAAATGCATCGTTGCCATAGCAAGGAAGGATGCCATCAAAAAGAGAGCTGCCATCGAAGAGACAGAAACCCTCAAATGGGATGTCACATCCCGATGGGGTGGCTCAATGGTTGTTTCCTGTCAGAGTTGATGGAGGGCATCCTTAAATCGCCGGGTTACCTGGTCGGCTACCCCTTCCAGTTCGGGGTTGTCTAACATTTTCATCAGTTTGGATGGGTTTACAGCCACTACTTCCACCCGGTCGCCTTCAGCCTCCTTGATCAACACCTTACATGGGAGGAAAACACCGATGTTTTCTTCTTTCTGGAGTGTCTCCCATGCAAATTTAGCGTTGCAGGCTCCCAATATCCGGTATGTTTCCATCTCCTTGCCCAGTTTTTCATTCAGCGTCTTGTGCATATCTATTTCAGTGACAATACCGAAACCCTGGTCCTGAAGGGCTGCTTTCACACGCTGGGTGGCCTGTTCAACTGTGCCTTCCATGGTTTTGCTAAAATAGTAGCGTTCTTTCTGAACCGGCTGCTGGGATGCTGCTGTGAGGGCCATGGCGGCCAACAAAATGGTTGTAAAAAATTTAATCGTTTTCATGGTTTAAGTTTTTTGGATACAACAAGTATGTGCCAATAAAGTTTAATACATGTATATATGTCTATTTGTCTTTGTGTTGTAAAATTAGGTATGTATGAAAACTTCTTTACTGTATATATGAAAGGTCCATGGCAAAACCATCATGAACATCACAACAGGGAATGATCATTTGATCTTGTAAGTTGCAGTTGACCAACAAGTTAATTAAGAGGCAATCAGATGCAAAGAACCTATCGGTTGGGCAGCATTTGTTTGGCAGAAAGGTGCCTGCGCAGCTTGAAAGTTTGTTTAGTTGTACCAGGTAGGAGAATTTGTTTCAGGAAATTGATTATGCCAGGGGTGAAGAATTTTATCCGGAATTTTGAGCCCTCCGCCATTTTTTTTCGTGTATACCATCAATAAACCATACCTGGAATTGTTGATGAATTTTTCACCGGGGCCTGGAAGCAGGTGGTTTTGTTTTTTGTTCTGATATTCAGTATTATTATTATGTGTTACCAAATTCTTTAAAGACTATGAAAAATTTTACTGTTACATTAGCCCTGTTGGCTCTGCTAACAAGCTCCCCCGATCTTCTGGCCCAGGAAAGCGAGCCGGCAACTGATTACGAGCGTCCCTACACCCAAATGTTGCAGGGTGGTTTTTCATTTGGTTACTATGGCTATGGTTATGTGGGCAACCGCACAGGCATCACCCTTCCCCTGTCTGCCGCCTATGAAACATTTGTTGCAGAGGATATCAGTGCAGGCGGCTTTGTGGGATACACCAGTTTCAGGTACGAGTACCTGGATTTTAACTATAAGTGGACCTACCTGGATTTTGGAATCAGGGGCTCTTACCACTACATCCCCTTGCTGAATGAGCTCACCGATGCTGAGATTGACCAGGAGAAATGGGATTTCTACGTGACCGTGATGTTGATCTTTGAACGCCGTGCTTATGACAGCAACGACGAGTTTGGTTACAATTACAGCAACACCTTCAATACCAGCCTGGGATCGGTGGCAGGATTCAGGTATAAGTTCTCTTCCAGCCTTGCGGCTTATTTTGAAGGAGGTAGGGGTACCTTCGGTTACGCCAATTTGGGCGTTACCTATATGTTCTGATCTCTTTCGTTTTCAAATCGGCAGACAAGCTGTTGGTTGTGCAGGGTTATGATTGATCAGTGCTTGAAAGGGCAAACATAGTCCTTGTTGCCACCGGTTTCCGGGAATAAAGCATCGATACATGACATTTGCACAAGACAGGGGCGGTTTCACTGTGATGGGTTAAAGGATACCGCGGGAGAGATTTTTAAGCTGGCTGGAATAGAAGGGATTGGAGTGGGGTTGTTGCCTGATATACCCATAGGCCTTTTCATAGGCTTTCCTGATGGCATGGTTGTTGTTACCGGCTCCTGCTTCCGACAGGTTTTTAAGAGCAGAAGTGTAAACGTATTTCCAGTGTTTGGTGCCGTATAGCCTGGAGAAAATGGTCATCCCCTCATCGGCATATCGACTGGCTTTCGTCCACTTCTGCTCCTTTATATGGTATTCGGCCATCAAAATGGCGGTGGTGCCCCTCATGGAGTGGAGGCCATCAAATTTTTCCCTGACAATGGCATCTGCTTCCTGAAGAAAGGCAAATGCCTGTTTCCGTTCTTCCAGGGCCAGGTGGCAACGGGCCAGCTGGATAAGTGTATAGGCCCGGTAGGCATGGTCGGGTGGATAGACTGTATCCTCGTATTCCTTAACCCGGTAAAGCATTTCCATGGCTACTTTCACCCGGTTCAGCCTTATAAGAGAAACAGCCAGGTTGTAGCGGCTGATGGAGATCGACTTTTTCTCATGGGGATAATGTTGGGTTTTTATCTCCAGTGACTGCCGAAAATATTTCCCGGCTTTTTTCATATTCCCGAGGTCGCGGTATACCAAACCCAGGGTGTTCATCCGTCGGGCCGTGCGAATGTGGTTGGGACCGAACTCCCGGTAATTGATTTTCAGAGCCCTACGGGCATGAGCAATGGCTTCTTCATGCCGCTGCTTTTTCTTGGCGATTCTTGATGCCAGGGCCAGGATGAACTCCAGGTCGCCGGAATTTTTACCAAACACCTTTTCTGCTCCTGCCAGGGCCCGGGTGACATAATATTCGGCGGTGTCCAGGGATTCGGTTCGCAGGTAGATGTTGGCCAACAGGGTGTAGTCGTCAATGATATAAGCCCCGGAGGAATCGGGTTGCTGCAGATGAATATTTTTAGCCCGGTGAACATATTTTTTTGCACTGTCGTACCTGCCCAGCTGGTAATAGGTGTCGCCGATGGAAGAGGAGAGCCTGGCCATCTCCTTGTCGGACGAGTGTAGCACCTGCCGCAGGTTGGCATGTATCTGGTGGTAGATGTGCAGGGCTTTCTCATACTTTGCTTCATAATACAGCACGTTGGCCAGCTGCTCACGCCGGTCGGCATGGGCAGGTGTACTGGTGAGAGCAGCTGCGCTGTCGGCCTTCAGGGCCCGGTCAATAAAATGCCTTGCGCTGTCAACCTGGCCGGTGAGAAGGTGGGTACGGGAGAGTTCGGTGTAGATGATGGCCATCTCCCGGTGGCCAGGGGGATAGAGACGCTCTCCTGTTTGGAGGGCTTGACGCAGGGCCTGGTGGCTTTTTTTATAGTCGCCTCTCTCCCGGAAAACCTCGCCCAGGGTGAGCATGATGTCGGCTTTCGTATGGGGTTCCATCTCCTGGTCTCCTGTCAACTGGCGGTAACCTTCAGAAAGGAGTTGATCAAGGTCCATATCCTGGTCGTCGTTCACGTAGGGGTTGCCCATTCCCATGAGGTCTTTCATAAAAGTGGTTACGCTTTCTGCCCTTTTTGCCTCAAACCTTGCCTGCCTGGCATTCTCCCGGGCAACATCGCGTTCACGGTTGAGCTGGTGGTTGTAACGGAGTGTGAGCATCAGGACAACAAGCAGGAACAGCGACCCAATCCTTATTTTAATGCGGTTTCGCTGGTAGTATTTGTTCACCAGGTAGACGAAGGTGTGCCTTCGTACAGCCAGGGGTTTGTTTTCGAGGTATTGGTGGAGGTCGTGGCGCAGATCCTGCACCGAGCTGTACCTTTGCGTTGTATCTGCCTCCAGGGTTTTGGCCATTACCGCCATCAGGTCGCCGCCGGTTTTATTTGCGTATTCCCTCATGCTGTTCAACCCCCGGTAAGAGAGAATCTCTCTTTTTTTGTTTTGTATGATGGGTTGTTTGGAAAGATGCACATCGGTAGTAAGTCTTTCTTCCAACTCATCACGGTGCATGCCCGTCACCATTTGGAAGAAAAGGAGTCCCAGCTGGTAGATGTCGGAGGCTGTGGTGATCTTTTCATTTTTGATTTGTTCTGGGGAAGCATAGGCAGGGGTGAAAGCACGGAGAGGGGTGTTTGCATTCAGGGCTGACTCATCGAGGATGTGGGCTACCCCAAAATCCATAAGCTTGATGTGGCCCTGTTCGGTGACAAAAATATTGGATGGTTTCAGATCTTTGTGGATGACCAGGTTTTGATGGGCATGGTTGACTGCCTGGCAAACCCGGTCGAAAAGCCTTATGCGTTGTTCAATGGTCAGTCCTTGCCGGTCGCAGTAATCGGTTACCGGTTGACCCACGATATATTCCATCACCAGAAAGGGCCTTCCCTCCCGCGTGATGCCCCCGTCGTGTATGCTGGCTATGTTGGGATGGTTCAGATCGGCCAGAATCTGTTTCTCGCGCTGGAAATATCTTTTTACTTCCTCACTTGAGATGTTCTGCTTCATCACCTTAATGGCAACCTGTTGGCTGAAATCGCCATCGGACCTTTCGGCCAGGTATACATGCGTCATTCCCCCGGCTGAGAGCAGGCGGATAATTTTGTAAACCCCGACTTGATGGCCCTTGCGGAAGGTTTGCTCCTTTTCGGAGAAACTCTGTAGAATGCTTTGATTGAGGTGGCCGAAGAACCGGGCGGCCGAATCCCGGCTGTCAATCAATTCACGGATCTGTTTGTAATATTGCGGATACAGCTTTTTCATACGGGCGAGTGCTTCTTCAATCTCTTCCCGTGAATCCAGGTTTTCCGGCAGATGGTGCTGTATGGTTTCCCAGATGTCTTGACGGATGAAATCCATATCAACCCATTATTTTCTGAAATGCCGGTGATTGTATCTTTTTGATCTCACGATGAAGCCACATCCTGCCCATAGCCCAGTTGCGTTTAACTGTAGAAGGTGAGATGTTCAGGGTAGCGGCCGTTTCCTGGATGCTCATCCCGGCATAGAACCTGCATTCAATCACTTTAAGCACAGTTGGATTATATTGCTCCAGCTTTTTGAGTGCTTTCTCCAGAGCATCGATATCATGAGCTGTTTCGAAGGAAAGTTGCATGGCGGGATATGCAGGGGATTCCGGTTCATCCCTCTGGCGTTTTTTGGCCAGTTTCTTTCGCGCATGGTCAAGGAGTATGTGACGTATGGCTTTGGCAGCCATGCTGTAGAAATGACGGCGGCTTTCCCAGTTGTTTTTTTGGTGTTTGAAAAGCTTGATGTAAGCTTCATGAACCAGAGCCGTGGTGTTGAGCGTATCAAATTCGGATCGACCGAATTTGATGTTGTGGGCTACTTTTTTCAGTTGGTGGTAGACCAATGAGAACAACTCATTGTAGGCTTGCTGATTGCCCTGATTATACTGATCCAGTAAATCAGTCACAGGCAGTTGTTGGTCATCCCTCATAGGTAACTGCTTTAAGATTTACTTCCGTTTACTAACAGGTCAGGATGCTTTTTGTTTGAGCCCCGGCCTCGTCCTTTTCTTATTTAGAATGGTGGATGCCAGGATCTTTTTGATGTGTTGAGCCTGTGGAGGTAGCAGGATAAAGCCTTTTTAGAAAAATATGCCCGGAAGATGGGAATTACAATATATTGCGTTAAATTGGCCGGATGAAACCTTCCTGCCCCGGCAGGATAAGTTCCATATGGTCAGATGAATTCATTTTATTGTAACCAAAAGATAAGTTCCCGACTAAGGGAAATTACCCAAGGCCAAATCATTGAAGGAACAACAAACTTGTGAAGCCCGCATGATCAAATGAAACATCCATTATGATACCAAAAATAAAAGTTGGCTTTTTTTTGCGTTTTGTTGGTTTCCTGTCGCTTGCGTTCATGTTGCTTTCCAGTTCCATGAGGGGCCAGGAGCAGGATAGCAGCAGTCTTTTCAACCGAGAGGAAAAACGGTTTGTTCAATCTGCTTCGCTGACTGCTGCCTTTGTCTTTACGGGTGCATTCATGGGGGATGGGGTCTTACGGACCTGGAACCTGGAAAACCAGGGGAGTTTTGGAGACACTTTTTTTCGTTACTCCAATCGCCTGGGCGACAAGAAACTGGTGCTTTCCCTGAATGCAGCCTTGATGGCCACCGGCTACCTGGCCGACAGGCCCGGACTTTTCAATACTTCCTGGAATGCTGCCAAAAGTATTGTGTCCATGGCACTGATCACAGAGGGACTCAAAAGGGGACTGGGACGGGCACGTCCCTATACGGAAAAGGGTCCGCGGCATTTCAACCCCTTTCCCCCCAACCGCCACGCCTTCAAATCACTACCATCGGGCCATGCTTCCCTGGCTTTTGCCTTTTTTACTCCGTTTGCAGAGAAATACAGCCGCTGGATCTACCTATTGCCCGCCTCGACAGCCTTTGCCAGGGTGTATAAGGATAAGCACTGGGTTTCCGATGTGGTTCTGGGATCAACTATTGGCTTTCTCACCGGATATTTCTTCCAGCATAAAAACCAGCACCTGGAGGTTGGCCTGAACGGGGTGACGATTTACTTTTAGAGGTACAACCGCAATGCGTCCTGCCCTGGCTGAAAACCAGTCAAATTTGTTTATGGTAACTTTTCGTGGGTGGGTGGCGTGGTATGGCCGTTTTATGCATGTAAAGATAAGAACCCCGCCAAACAAGAAAAAGGAGGATGCCTTGGCATCCTCCTTTTCTGTAAACCGGAGTAAGGATTTAATTGTAGTGATTTAGTTGTGACAAATATAATAAATTTATAGAAATGCAAATGGCAAATACCTGCCACAATGTGTCCGTTTTTTACAATACTTTCACATCCTGGTATATTAACTTGCTTGTTATTATATTATTAACTTAACCACCACTGAGATGAGAAAAAAGGCATTGCTGGTAGGTATCAATGACTATTGGGGAATCAACGACCTCAGGGGTTGCATCAATGATGTAACCAATGTCAGGAATGTTTTGAAGACTTTCTTTGGGTTCACCAACAATGATATTCGTGTTCTTGTTGACAATAGGGCAACCAAAGAGAATATCCTGAGCCGTCTTCAAAAGATGATTGCCGAGAGTGAACCGGGAGATACCCTGGTTTTTCATTTTTCCGGTCACGGTTCGCAGATACGCGACCGGGAAAAGGATGAATTAAACGATCACATGGATGAGCTCATATGTCCCTATGACATGAACTGGGACGATGGCTTCATTACCGATGACATGCTGGGCGATCTGTTGAGCAAACTGCCCAAGCAGGTGCATATGGAGGTGATCCTTGATTGTTGCCATTCGGGAACAGGCACCCGCGATGTTGAAATGGGCCGGCCGGTGGAGATGGGGCCCATGTATCCTTCCATCAATCGTTACCTGACTCCCCCGATGGATATAGAAGCCCGGCATGAGGGGGATGAAGATGAGCTGAAGCCGCCCAAAACCTTTAAGGATGATGACAGGATCGTGATGAATCATATATTGTGGTCCGGTTGCCGCGATTATCAAACCGCTTCCGATGCCTACATTCACGGTTCCTACAATGGGGCCTTTTCTTATTATTTCTGCAAATACATACGCGAAAACCAGGGGCAGATCACAAGGGGGGACTTGCTGCACCGTATAAAGCATTCGCTCAAACACAATCAATACAGTCAAACCCCGCAGCTGGAATGTCATAACATGTGGAAGAACGAACTCATCCTGAGCACCCCTGAACTGGAAGAAAAAGTCTAAACCTTTCTTTAACTGCGTATGTCAAGAGAGATAAAGCATTATAACCATTACAAGGATCGGTTGCTGAAATTGATTCCCACGGAGATTGTGGCAGCTTATCTGGTGATTGACGGGCTTATTCCGAGGGATGCCATGCATGGGGGTGTGGTGTCGGTTGTCTCGTCCATCATCCTGCTTGTGTTGATTCCCTTTTACCTGAAGAAGGCCATGAAAGTGCACCAGCCCAAACAGATCCTCTTTACCATGATCTCTTTCGTGGTATGGGTCTACTCCCTGGGAGGGCCTTTCTCTTTCTATGGCCTTTATATTGGCTATATTGGATCTGTTGGTCTGATCCTGTGGACTTTGCTGATTCCTTTCTTTTATAAACCGGCCTCCTGAAAACCGAGGTGGTGGTTTGGCAATCCACTGCCGGAGTGAATATCATACAAAGGCATCTTTCATGGTATGTTTGTGCTTTCAATGCATGCGCTCAATACCTGCCAATGAACAAAATCAATTATTTCATTGTCTGATGGTTGATTAATGTCAAATGTAAAAAATAAAGCCTATGAAAATGAAAAGTGCATTACTTGGTCTGGCATTTCTGATGATGACAGGGGTGCTTTTTGGCCAGTCGACCCAGTGGAAGTTCGATAAGGCCCACAGTAAGATTCAGTTTACGGCCACACACATGAAGATATCCGAAGTAGCCGGTAAGTTTGCTGATTACAGTGGCACGATTATGACCGACGGTGAAGATTTTACGGATGCAAAAATCAAGATGAACATCAAGGCCTCCAGTGTTGACACCGACAACGATAAAAGGGACGGCCACCTGCAGGGAGAGGATTTTTTTCATACCGAAAAATATCCCAACATCAAGTTTGTCAGTGAGTCCATGGAAAAAGTGGGAGATCAGAAATACGAGATGACAGGAGAGCTCACCATAAAAGATGTCACCCGCGAAGTCACCCTGGATGTCAAGTACATGGGTGTGGTTGAAGCCATGGGTGCCACACGTGCGGGTTTCAAAGTTACCGGCACCATTGATCGCTTTGATTACAATGTGGACTGGGACAAGTCGTTTGGCCAGGGACTCATCGTTGGCCGCGAGATAGGCATCAATGTCGATGTGGAACTGATGAAAGCCCAGGATTAATTAACACCGCACTGCTCTGGGCAGCATTTTCCATCTATGCCGCAATTCGGGACCCTGGGATATAAAAGAACCGTCCGCCCGGGATGCATGAAGGCGGCAGATGATTATCAATCAAATAATTACCCCGGCTCACAGGACTATGGTTTTGTCATGGTCTGTGGGCCGGGGTATTTTGTTTAACTCACTTTACCTAAGCTTTTGTTTGGCAGGTTCTCGTGCTTTAGTCCATGCTCTTCAGGTATTTGTAAAGCTCACTGTCGGTGGACAGCAGCACCGTAGTGGTTGTATCAAATGTTCTGCTGAAGGTCTCCAGAGATTTTGTGAAGCCATAGAATTCCTGCGAGCGACTCGACTGGTTGTAGGCATTGGCATAGATGGAAGCGGCTCTGGCGTCGGCTTCACCCCTTATTTTTTCGGCTTTCTTGAAGGCTTCCGAACGTATCTGGTTCAACTCCCTTTCCTTTTGCCCGTTGATCCGGGATGCTTCTCCCTGTCCTTCAGAACGGAACTTATCGGCAATACGGAAGCGCTCGCTTCTCATGCGCTCATAAACCCTTTTGCGCACATCTTCCACATAGTTGATGCGCTTGAAACGAAAGTCAAGCACTTTGATGCCAAGGTCCTTGGTTTGTTCGTTGGCCGAGCGCTGGATCATGTTTTGCAGGCGCCGCCTGCCCAGTTCAATACGGGGCAGGGTGTCTTCGATCAGCTGGCTGATCCTGCCGGTGGTGTCGGCCTGGCGGTTGGTGCTCCTGACAGCTTCCTCCAGGCTGTGGCTGGCAATGACATCGCGGGTCTCGCCATCCAGCAGATCGTCGAGCCTGGATTGTGCCCCCCGCTCGTTGGTCAGCCTTTTATAGAACTGGAGGGGATCGGTGATCTGCCAGCGCGCATAGGTGTCCACAAAGATGAACTTTTTGTTCTTGGTGGGCACCTGGTTGCGGTCGCCATCCCATTCCAGGTAACGTTTGTCGAAATAGTTGGCTTTGTGGACAAAGGGGGTCTTGAATTTCAGGCCCGGTTCGGTCACCGGCTCACCCACGGGTTTGCCGAACTGGGTGACAACCACCTGTTCGGTTTCCTTCACCACGTAGGCGCTCTGGGCAAGAACAATGATGCCCAGAAGGATGATCAGCAGAGTGTATATGATTTTTTTGGTTTTCATAGCATTGGTGTTTGACATTAGAGGATCATTTGTTTTGTTGTTTGAGCTGCATCTGAAGCAGGGGGATCATGTTGTTGCCGTCCTCGGGGGTGATGATCTTGTCACCCAGCTTGGGTATCACCTCCTGCATGGTCTCCAGGTAGATGCGCCGCTTGGTTACTTCCGGGGCCCTGACATATTCCCGGTAGACGGCATTGAAACGGGCCACCTCGCCCTGGGCATTGTTAACCCTGCGGGTGGCATAGCCTTCGGCTTTTTGTATGGTCTCTTCAGCCTGCCCCCGGGCTTTGGGAATAACCTTGTTGTATTCCGACTTGGCCTGGTTGATCAGAGTCTCTTTTTCCTGCTGGGCTTCGTTGACAGCATTGAAAGCTTTTTTGACCGGGTCGGGCGGGTTGACGTCCTGCAACACCACCTGTGCCACCTGTATGCCCAGTGAATATTCGCGGCTCAAATCTTGTATGAGCTGTTTGCCTTTGCTGGCGATCTCAGCCCGGCCCACCGTCAGGACTTCGTTGACGGTGCGGTCGCCAACCACCTGGCGCATGACAGCTTCAGAGATGTCGCGCAGGGTGCTTTCGGCATTTCGAACTTTAAACAGGTAATTATGGGGTTTGTCGATGCGGTACTGCACCACCCATTCTACGTTGGCCAGGTTCAGGTCGCCTGTGAGCATCAGCGCTTCATCGCCGGTGGAGCCTGTGCGCTGGTAACGGGTTCTCACGTTGGCTTCAGCTGTGCGGAAACCGAATTCCTGTTTCTTTTGTCTCTCGACAGGAACCGTGTATACCTGTTCAATGAAAGGGACCTTGGTTTTCAGTCCTGATCCGACGGTTCGCACGTGTTCCCCGAAACGGGTTACCACGCCAACCTCTTCAGCGCCGATCTGGAAGAAGGCGCTGAAAGCCAGTATCACAAGCACCACCACGGTGATGACGGACTTGTAATGTTTTTTGAATTTTTGATATTCCGGAGACATCCGGAAATCTGAAGATTGATTGTTGGCCATAAGTTTGTAGATTTTTGGTTTGTTGACAAATTACGATACATTTTGATAGATGTCCAAATCGCATGGAGATTTGTGAGGGTGCCGGGAGGGCATTTTGTTGTCCCGCGAGAGAATGTGCTTTGCAGAAACCCGCTGTTGGGGCTACTGACAAAATTGTTTTATGGTATTTTGTAAAGGGTTATATTTAATTATTTTACACC
>CAJXLE010000070.1 GCA_913055895.1 uncultured Bacteroidota bacterium
TGATCTCACCGCTGAGTCGCTCGAACAGGTTAAACTCAATACCGGCGTTCAGGTTTTCACTTACCTCCCACTGCAGCGACCTGTTGGCCAGCTGAGTGAAATAAAAGCCTGAGTAGGAATAGTTGTTCATAGTTCCGTAGAACGAGTTGTAACCATAGTACATGGGGTTACCGTTGGCCAGAAGCCTGTCGTTGCCCTGCTCGCCGTAACTGGCTTTCACCTTCAGGTCCTGAATCCAGTTGAGACCGCTCATAAATGGTTCTTCACTGACCCTCCAGGAACCTCCGATGGAGTAGAAATTACCCCAGCGGGTGTCTTCATGGAAGCGGGAAGAACCGTCCCTTCTGAAACTACCGGTAATATAGTAACGGTTGTCATAGTTGTACTTCACACGGGAGAAATAACCTTCGATACGGTATTCATCGCGGTAGGAATTGGAACCTTCACCTATGGAAGCCATTGCCAGTTCCTCAACACCGTAATAGGGGAATCCTGTCCGTGTGGCCGTGAAATAATTGTTGTTCAACTTATAAGACTCATGACCCACGAGGGCATTCAGAGAGTGATTGCCGAACTGGTTGTCGTAAGTCAGTATCTGGTTCAGGTTGATGGAGATCTGTCTTTCATTGATCTTTTGGGTCCTGCCGCTAAAGGAGGCAGCATCTCCATGCTCTGAATTCTGGTAATCGTGGTCGTGACGATTCAGGTAATCGGCACCCAGTGTAGATTTGAACGAAAGATTTTCATGGAGATCAATCTTCACGTGGGCGCGGGTGTTGACGTTCTCGGTCTTCTCGTTTTGACTGTCCAGGCCGGTGGTTCCCACGATGTTGGAGTTGGCAGCGTAGGGCCGTACTTTAGCAGCCCGGTTGCCGTAATCCAATACTTTGTTGCCACTATCGTCACGCTTAATGTTGCCGTCCTCATTATACTGATAAACAGGATAAATCGGACCCATAAAGCGGGTATAATAGAAAGGGTTCGATGTAAAGGAACCGTAAGCCATCAGGTAATTCTGGTCGGCAGTGGATCCGGAGATGTTCACGCCGGCTTCCAACCAGTCTTTGATCTGGCTGGTGACGTTCAACTTGGCATTGAAACGCTCAAAATTGGAGTTCTTCACAATGCCGTCTTCTGTGACATAGCCCAGGGACATATAATAATTGGACTTTTTGGTGCCGCCTGAGAAACTCAGGTTGTGCTCGCTCCTGTCGCCCAGGCGGAACATCTCATCCTGCCAGTTGTTGCCGTAGATAAGCTCGGCATCGGGATCAACGTTTCCCGTTTCGGGATCGATCAAATTGGAAGCTTCCACATCAAAGGGGTTGTAATTGCCCAGGTTTGCAATGACGCTGGGGTTGCCCCCGCCACCACGGGCTGCTATTTCACCGGCTTGTTCCATGTTGGCTGCAGTACCTCCATAGAAGAGTGAATTTCTGTAACCTTCCCACATCAGCTCGATGTATTCTTCGCTGTTCACCTGGTCGTATTCAGGATATGCACGGGCGCTGATGCCTTGCTCAAAATTATAGTTGATGGAGGTTCCTTCTGTTTCACTTCCGCTCTTTGTGGTAATGTTGATCACACCATTGGCGCCACGTGCACCATAAAGAGCGGTGGCTGTAGCGTCCTTCAGAACGGTGATGTTCTTAATGTCGTTGGGGTTGAGCGAGTTCATCGAGCCGGAATACGGCACACCGTCAACGACATACAAAGGATCGCTCGAAGCGTTGATTGAGCCGAAGCCACGGATGCGGACCTCCGAATCAGATCCGGGTTGGCCGGAGGAATTCTGAACCTGGATGCCAGGAGCTATACCTTCAAGTCCCTTGGTGATATTTGAAACGTTTTGTTCTTCAATCTTCTCGGCATCAATAACATCGGCCGATCCGGTAAAGGATTCTTTCTTGGTAACTCCAAAAGCCGTTACCACAACTTCCTCCATTTCCTGAACTGTAGGTTGCAGGCTTACATTGATGGTTGACCTTCCATCAATACTGACCTCCTTTTGCTGCATACCAACAAAAGTGTAAACCAGTGTCTCTCCTTCGGAGGGAACTTCTAAGCTGTAATTGCCATCCATATCGGTTGTTGTTCCAACCGTCTGTTGGCTTTTTAGGAAAATTGATACGCCGGGTATCGGCTCACCAGTCTCCGCATTGGTGACCTTTCCCGAGATCTGCATCTGAGCCATTGCCTGGAATCCGGCAAAAAGCATCAGTACAATAATGAATGATAACTTTCTCATAAAGAAAATGTTTAAGGGTTAGATACTTATAGGTCTGTTTGCTTGATAGCCTGATTGATTGATAATTAGACTTTTAGGTGACCTGATTGAGTAGTGGGTATTATGTTGAAGACTTTTTTCCTGCTTCATGGTCCTGTGGATATATAAAAAAGGAAATGCCGAAAGGTGTGTCAAAGTTGGAGGTATGCTCTATAATTGTTGAACCCTAAATTTATGTCTATGAGAAAACCTAACCTTCTTTGGATGTAGAATACCTTTCAGCATTTCCAAAATCTTTATTTGGCTTTTCAGCGATGTGAAGGTGCATCGGTTTTTCAGAGTTTCAAAAAGAAATACAGCCCCCCGAAAAAACTTCCCTCCAAGTGTCATTTTTTTTATTGCAGTGATTTTGTCATAAAATTTTTCGAAAAAGTCATTAAAAATTTCGGGGATCACCAACCAGGCTACCATAGAGGATAGCCGGGCGGCCTGATAAGCAGGCTCGCAGACAAACAAATAAGGGTAGATCAGATGTACAGGATCGCAGCAGCAAAACCTTAACAACTCTCAGATCTTATCAATGCATTCCAAATTCCACATATGTGGTGGTTATGCCAGAAAATACAAATCCCGTGGATGGATCTAAAATCCTACTAAATGACAACAGAGGTATTTATTATATTTGTTGTTTGAAATTGCGATACCATGAAACATCTTCACAAACATTTCATAAAGGGCGGGCGGCTGACCACCCGTTTCTCTGCCACAGTGTGCATCGCTGTAAGATTTGCAACAAACAGGCTGACTGGAGGCCGGCTCCTGACAGCTGTCTTGTTGGCCACAGCCTTCCTAACGCTGTTGTGCGTCCCGACGCTCCAGGGACAAACCATAAAAGAAAAGGTACACCTGCCCCACATCAAAACCGTGCAGATGCATAAGAAGGGAGAACCCCTCTCCGCCCCGATCATACCATTAAACTCGGGTGAAAAGGTAACCCTTAGGTTCGACGACCTGGAGGGCGGGTCCAAAACCTATTCATACCAACTGATCCATTGCAACGCCAACTGGCAGCCATCGGACCTTTTTGCCAACAACTACATCTCGGGCCAGCTGGAAGGAGAGATATACAACTACGAAAGCTCCTTCAACACCCTGATATCCTACACCCATTACCGGCTAAACATACCCAATGAAACGATGCGACCCACCCGTTCGGGCAACTACATCCTGCATGTATACAAAAACTACAACAAATCGGATACGGTGCTCACCCGCCGCTTCCGTGTATCTGAAAACAGGATCCGCATCAGTGGCGACATAGACCGCATCAATCGGATGAGCCGGGAAAAGCCCAACCAGGAGGTCAACATCACCCTGCAAACCCGCAACATGCAAATCAGTGATCCCTACCGCAACATCACCCTTTCGATCCGGAAAAATTACCACCACGAACGTATCCTTAAAAACCTGAGCCCTTCGGCCATCAGCGGCAACAGGTTGTCCTACCAGATGAACAAAGCCCTGGTTTTTAAGGGCGGCAATGAATTTCACCATTTCAACTCAAAAAACACGGACTACGCCGGACGGAACATCAAAAAAATCAATTTTGCCCGCAACAACTTTCATTTCCAACTCAGTAAGAATGAAGACCGAACTTTTCAGTCGTACCAGATTAAAAAAGATCTGAACGGGCGTTTCCGGGTCGACCGCGACAATGCCGACGATCCCCATACCGAGGCGGATTATGTATACGTGTATTTCTCCTTAAAAGGGCTCAACTATGAGCCGGAAGGATCCTACTATGTGGCGGGTGACTTCAACAACTGGCGGTTCAACGAAAAGAACCGGCTTCGCTACGACAGGGAAAGCGGGGAGTATCAAAAGAGGCTGTTTCTCAAACAGGGGTACTACGACTATAAATATGTCTATATGTCATCTGGGGGATCCATGGATCCTTACCGCATATCGGGCAACCATGAGCAGACGGAAAACGACTACCTGGTATGTGTGTATTACAGGGACTATAAAGAAGGGTATGACCGCCTGCTGGGCCATACCCTTATCAACTCATCCACAATAGATTATTGAACTGATAAAAACGTTTTGATCTGAATATTCATTGCTGCCGGGGCAAGATCATGAATCATCAGCTCCCGGGTTATCAGGATTTGCCCTCAAAGATGATCGAGTCGGAGGGAGCCCCCATCTTCTCCAGCACCTGGTTGATTTCCCTGGTCATCTCGGGTGTCCCGCAAACGTAGAAGGGACGGCTGAAATCACTGACATGTTTTTTCAGGAATTCCTCGTCAATGCGCCCGTGGTGATAACCTTCACCTTCTTCGCGTGTCAGGGTAAAGACGGCATTGTCACCGAGGATATCCCTGAGCTCATCTTTCAGGATCACATCCTCACTGGTTTTGTTGGAAAAGAACAGCATGTTGCCGTCCACTTTGCCGTCTTTTTTCAGTTGTCTTAATATGGCTATGAAGGGTGTGATACCTGCTCCACCGGCAATGAAATAACCCGGGCCCTTATATTGAATGGCGCCCCAGGCATCGTTGATGATCAGCTCATCGCCTTCCTGCAGATCGTCCATCGCATCGGTCACTCCATGCACATCGGAATAAATCTTGATGGTGAACTCCAGGTTTTTATCGTCGTTCAGTGAAGTGAAAGTGAAGGGCCGCTTTTCGTTCCGCAGGCCTTCTTTGTTGATCGACACCACAGTGGCCTGTCCCGGCTCAAAAGCGTATCCTTCAGGCTTTTCTGTTACAAACTCCTTCACATCGTGGGTTATCTGATTAATCTCCAGAATCTTAACTGTACGTTCCATAGGATGTTGACAATTTTAAGTATTTAAAATGTTTAAAATGTTTGAAATGTTTGAAATGTTTGAAAATGTTTGAAAATGTATGTATACGATTTTATAAGGTTTGAAATGGTTTGAAAATGATTGTATACGATTTTATAAGGTTTGAAAACGGTTTAAAATGGTTCGATAAATAAAGGTACAATAAAATAATGAAGTAATACAGCACAAGACGGAATTTGTTTAACCATTAATGCAAAACAATTAAACAAGCTATGGATCAGGATATAAAAGTGTTCTAACAGTTTGGACAGGGGTGCAATAATGACAACAGGCATTTTCAGAAACAACCGGAGAACTGATTATCCTGCCTGATCCGGTTAAACGAACCCATTGGCGTGGTGAAGATTCACAAACAATATAAGCTTCCTTCTTTCTGCCAGATACGGGGGTGATAAAAAATGGGGGGCTGTCATTCCTCCAGCACCGTAAACACCACCCGCCGGTTCCGGGCCCTTCCACCGGGAGTGGTGTTGTCGGCTACGGGACGGGTTTCGCCGTAGCCTTTTGCTTCAATGCGACCGGCATCAACACCCAGCTCGATGAGGCTGTTGCGCACAGCACGGGCCCTTTCACGCGAAAGAACCAGGTTGCTCCGGCGGGTGCCTATGCTGTCGGTGTGGCCGGCCAGCTCGATGCGGATGTTATCATTCCGGCGAAGGAAACGCGCCACCTGGCGGATCTCTCCCATCGACGAGGGGGTGATGCGGGCTTTGGCATACTCAAAGAAGATGTTGTTCAGGGTGACGGATGAACCGGGCTCAATAGATGACAGATAAATGTTGCGCTGCAGGGTATCGTTTGTGGCTGGCCCTGTCAAATCGATGTTGATGTTGCCGGGCAGGTAGCCTTCCTTTTCAGCCACCACCCGGTAGGTGCGGTCGGGGTTCATGGTCAGTGTGAATGAACCTCCACCGCCTGTCAGCATGCTGTCGATGCGGCGGTTGGTCTTCAGGTCGTAGCTGCCCACCTTTGAGGTCAAAGGCTTCTTCGTCTGCTCGCTCAGCACACGGCCTTGCAGGACGATGCGTTCGGGGGCCATTCCCTCTCCCATCAGGTCGATGCTGTGGGTGGTGTGGTCCACCCTGAAATACAGACGGGCGCTGCTTCGACCCCTGGTGGCAGGAGAAAAGGTGATACCCACCTTATGGCGGCCGTGGGGATAGATCTCTTCGCTACCAGCGCCTCTGTGAACAGAAAAATGCTTTTTGCCGGGTCCCCGGATGTGCATGCCTTTCAAACGGAGGGTGCTGTTGCCCTTGTTTTCCAGGATGGTAAAAACGGAATCGCTGGTCTCATCCAGCTCAAGGCTGCCCATATGGACATGATCAAGCGGCACCCGGTATTTCCGTAGCATGCCCTGGCCTTTGACAGGTGCTGTGGCCGAGCGGGTTGGCGTAGAGACGACCAGGCGGGCCTGTTTGTGCCCCACAGAACGGGCATTGAAAGCCATCTCCAGAGGAGCCTTCTCGCCCGGCTCCAGGGTGAAAGGCTGAAATCCCGATATCAGGCGAAAGTTGTTGCGATCTTCTCCCCCAAGCTCCACTTTTTCAACCCGGATGGGATGGGCCGAGGTATTGACAAAAAACCCCTTCAACAGGGTATCGGTGGGGCTGTTCACATGGTGCCTGCCAAAATTCACCTCCCGTAGCTGCGGTCGGGGTGAGACAATCCGGAAGGGCTCGTCCGACCTGTCGCTGCGGAAGGGTTCGCGGTCGCGGATGAACCACACCCTCACTTCCCTCTGGCTGGTGGTAGCTATCACGCGCTGGCCGTCGGGACCAAAACGTGCTTCATGGAACCACCGGCCGGGACCGGCTTCGAGGGTGGAAAGTTGTTTCATGCCCTGGGTCTCCCAAAGCCGGAGGGTACCGTCGCGGCTGGCGGTGACCAGCAGGCTGCCGTCGGGACTGTAACTGGCCGAATAGACCTTGCCGCTGTGGCGGCGGATGGTCCTGACCAGCCGACCGTCAGAGGCGTCCCATATGCGGAAGGTGCTGTCTTTGGATGCACTCACGATGTGTGAGCCGTCCGGGCTGAACTCCACGTGGTAGATCCAGCTGAGGTGACCTGCCATGGAACCCAGGTGACGGCCGCTGCCAAGATCCCATAGTCGCAACAGCTTATCGTCGCCTGCCGAGACAAGGCGGGTGCCCTGGCGGTTCAGGGCAATGTCCATGACCCATCCCCTGTGGGCCAGGATGCCGTAGAGGTGCTCACCGGTATTGCTGTTCCACACACGGATGGCCCCGTCGTCGCCGGCCGTGATGACGCGTTTTCCGTCGGGGGCGAAAAGGGCATGGTTGATGCCCCAGGTGTTGACCTGCAGCTTCTGTTTCACCCTCCAGGTTTCCAGGTCCACGATCCTGGCACTGCCATCATCGCTGGCGGTGACCAGCAGCCTGTCGTCGGGTCCGGTGGTGGCATCATAGATCCAGTCGTGGTGCAGGGAGAAAGTGCGCAGGTAATCGCCGCTGTTGCCCTTCCATAGCTTAAGGCTGTGGTCGTCCTCCATGGTGACGATATATTGGCCGTCCCTGACAAAACGGGCATTATGGGCACTGTAGTCCTGACCCCCGGGCATCATCAGGGGTTGCATGGCCGAGGGACCGCTGCCGTGCTCATCCTGTTCGATGCGTATAAGATGGCGGCTGCCGGTGTCCGCCGGCACTTTCCATGAATATTCACCCCCACTGGCACGGGCCACAGGATTCCAACGATTGCCGCTGTCGGGGGAATGCAGGATGCTGACACTGTCCCTTTGGGCCACTCCCTCCCAGCGGATGGCAGTCTGTGTGCCGGGTGTGAAGACCTCCCCGCCATTGGGCTGCACAAGTTTCAAGCCATTGCTCGCACCATCCCCCGATTTGATGTAGATGTGATAATCGGGACACTGGTCGTTGACCACGGCCACATCGGTGTAGCCACCTCCCACTCCCGGCTTATGGGCCAAAACAAGCTTACGGGAAGAATCCCCCGGCACATGAAGGGGAAAATGTTGCGGCTCCCTGATGGCAAAACGTCCTTTATGAGAGGGCTGGAGCTCACGGACAGAAAAATCGGCATTGACAGCCTCCAGCTTGACTTCACGGACCGACCCGCTGTCGCTGGCATCCAGGCTGATCAGACGCGGCTCGATGCGCAGCCGCACACGCTGGTCGGCCGACAAACGGTAGCGGGTCCGGAACGCTTCGCCCTTATACTCAAAAACTGTGTTAACCACATCGTTGCAGCTGTTGGGACTTCGCCATCGAAGGGTGCCCGCCTGCACCGACTGGGCTGTGAGCAGGATCTCGTTGTATATGGCTTTGGCCCGCTCCACGCCTTCCACCTGACCAAAATACCGGCCGCCGGTCTGCATGGCCACCTGCCGCAGTATCTCGGGTGTCGACATGCCGATGGTTACAGGGTAGACGGTGACATCCTGCTGCTGGGCCATGCGTATGATGCGGTCGCGGTCGCCCTCACCCAACCCATCTGTTAGGAAAACCACCACTTTCTTGTATTGCCCATCCCGGGCAATTTTGAGGGCACCCGAAAAGGGACTGATAAAGCCGGAATTGTAGTTGGTACCGCCCAGGGCGCTAAGCGAGTCTATGGCCTGCTGCAGGCGCTCCTGCGAATGGGTGAAGTCGCTGTTCAGGTAGTTCAGATGGTCGAAGCTGGATATGGCACATTCCGACATCTCCAGTGGCAGGAGGTCGACAAACTCTGATGCGGCAGCCTTGGCCATGGTCAGGCGCTCCCCCTCCATCGAGCCCGACACATCAAAAGCCAGTACCACCGACAACTTTCGTGGTTCGCGCCGGCGGGGATTCTTAAAGTCCATCAGCTCGGCTTGCCGACCATTCTCTGTTATGGAGAACCCGTCGCGGTCCATCGAAAAGACCTGCCGACCCTTGCCGTCCAGGTACATGTAGCGGGCCTCCACCACCGGGTAGTCGCTGGTGTTGATGTCGTATACGGACAAAACCTGGGCAGTCGCATCACCTGCAGCAAAAAGAAAGAAAAACAGGGCCCATAAAACGAATTGCCGGCATGGCTTCAACAGTCCCGAAAAAACACCAGGCTCCGAAAGTTTCTCATCCGGGTTGGGCTCAGCCATACCTGTATCAGTTGTGTGGTGCTCATCCGTGAGGACATCAACCGGGTCGTTTTTAGCCTGCCTTGTATTATTCGGTTGATAATAAGGCTTTTTGACTTCCTTCGCCGAGATGACGCTGTTATGTGGATCCCTGCTCATCGTTGTTGCAACTCTTTTTACACGTGTTGGTTTAATAAATGGCTCAAATCACTCAATGGTTCAATCCCATGGTTTGGCCAATCCATTGGTTCCCTGCATCAAATGGTACCCTCTCATGGTTCATTCAATATTATGACTCAGCCTCATGGTTCCGCCAATCATTTGTTCCAGCCAATTCAAGGCTTCAGCCAATCCAATGGCTTCAATCAATCCAATGGCTTCAATCAATCCAATGGCTTCAATCAATCCAATGGCTTTAGTCAATCCAATGGCTTTAGTCAATTTATAGCTTTCCGCTTCGCTCTTGGTTTCTTCTTATCCATAGCCATCACAACAAGATACAAATTATAGCGGCTTCGGGAAAGCAAATATAACCTCACCGACAGCACCTGGAACAAAAACAGGGAATTTTTTTTCAGGCTACCTTCAAAACTTTAAAGATCAACGACTTAACCTGTTGAAAGTTCAGAAACATCTGTGGTCTGTCAGAAAAACATCCGTCAGGAAAACCTCCTTCAAAAAGGCATCATCACTTGATTAATTTCTAATTAACTTACTGGTCAAATGGAACATATCCCGCCAACGGCAGGAAGGTTTATGGCGGGAAGGCTTCATCCGTCAGCAGGTGGGTCCACGCCTGGATGAGATTCCGCTTCAGAGGCCACATCTTTGAAGCGCAACTTTTTCGCTTTGTGGTTGTTGACAACAGGAAGCAGGATAAAGGCCAGGGTACCGGCCACCAGGAAGATCAGGTTGCTAAAGGTATGGGCCACCAGGGCAAAAACAGAACCGTGGTCCATATCGACCCCAAAAAGCAGCAGGCACTGGATCACAATAAAATGCCAGGCTCCCAGACCGGCCTGGATGGGCAGAACAAATGCAAAGGAACTGATGGCAAAGGTGATGACCGCTACCTGGAACGAGAGGTTGCTGGTGGGTTCGTAGGCAAAAAACACCACATACAGCATCAGCAGCCAAAGGAAGATGATGGCAAAAGTATAGAAAATGAAAAGCCATATGCTGCGCGTATTCCTTATGGTTCGCAAACCCTGTCGGAACTGACTGAAAAGCTTAACCAACAAACTTTTGTACTTATTGCCCGACCCGGTTTTTTTATAAAGGACAACACCCAGAGCGACAGCGCCGGCTATTACAGCAATGACCGCCACACCATTGGATCCCACATGTGCCACTCCCCTTGCCAGGTCAGGGTTGTTGTTCATCAACTGCTCGAAATAAGATAGATCCCATAACATCAGGACAACCAGTATAACCAGGAAAGTACCCAGGTCGGCCAGGCGCTCCGAGACAACAGTCCCCAAAAGGCTGGTGAAAGAAATCTTCTCATAACGGTTGATCACGGTACAGCGCGCCACTTCTCCTCCACGCGGAATGAGAATGTTAAAGAGATAAAGCACCAACACCGACAGGTAGGTGTTGATGATACCGGGTTTATGTGACAGGGGTTCGATAAGCAGGTTCCATCGCAAGGCCCGTATATAATGACTGGTAAGCCCGAAGATTCCGGACAGCACAATCCATTCATAGTGCAGGTTTTGCAAGGCATCCTCGATCTTGCTGAGCTGTAGATCTTTGTAAATAAATACAAATATCAGGATGCCTATACCCAAAAAGAGGAAGATCCTTACCAGTCGGTTTCTGCGCATGATGTTCAGTTTTTCATAATTATGGCCGGCCCGTGGGGGGGCAGGTGCTTTTCCCAAAATTACTGCATGGCTTGTTCTATGGTTTCTTCCAGGTTATGCAGGTTACAGTCGTAAACCCCCACCTGGTGGTGCCGGAACACGTCAAAATCTTTCAGTCCGCTTCCCGTCAGCATCAACACCACCTTATCGCTGCTTTTTACGATACCCTGACCGGTAAGTTTCTGAAGGGCTGCCAGTGGTGTGGCCGAGGCCGGTTCCACAAAAAAGCCCGACCGTGCAAGACCGACCTGTGCCTGGAGTATCTCGTTTTCCGTGACGCTCATCGCCGGCCAGTCGTGCCGGTATGCCTTGTCGATGATCTCTTCCCCGCCCATGGGGTTGCCGGTGGTGATGGCCTCGGCGATGGTGTTCACATCGGTGAAGGGCACCACCTGCTTTCTGCCCTCTCGGATGGCTGTTGCCACCGGGGCGTTGTTGGCGGCCTGTACCACCACCATCCTGGGCAGGGCAGAGATGTATCCGGCCTGGTAAAGCTCCCGGTAGCCTTTGAACAGTCCCCTTATATGCCCGCAGGCGGAGACGGGCACCACAATGTAATCGGGCCCCTCCCCTTCCATCTGCTCATACATCTCGAAGGCCGTCAGCTTGTAGCCTTCCACGCGCAAGGGGCCGTTGCCCGAGACAATGCGCAAACCCAGGTGACCGGCCATCTCCAGTATTTTCTTTTTCATGGCAGCATAGTCGGGCGACTCCACCCTGATGATGCGGGCGCCATGAAGGGCCATGGGCATGATCTTCTCTCGAGGTGTAAAATCCGGCACGAAGACCAGGGCCTGCAGGCCGGCGCGGGCCGCATAGGCTGCCACCGAATGGCCCATGTTGCCGGTTGAGATGGTGGCTGTCACTTTCTCACCCATCTCACGTGCCATCCAGGTAGTGGTGAGGGTGCCCCGGTCCTTGAAGCTCCAGGTGGGGTTCATCGTCTCGTTCTTCAGCCACAGATCTTTGCTGCCGGAAAATTCCGAAAGGAAAGCACCAGACCCGACCAGCGGGGTGTTGCCTTCACCCGGCGACACCGAGAGATCGGGCTGCCGGAAGGGAAGAAAACCGGCAAATCGCTCCCATATGTGCCTTCCCTGCCGAATGACGGGCTGTTGGTCATTGGGGCCTACCACCTCCAGCGACTCACCATTGTCAGCAAATTCTTCCGTCCGCCCGAAAGGATAAACCTTTCCTGAAAGGGTAGATATCAACTGGCGGTTGTCATCATCCTGTTGGCGCGTTGTGTGTTGCATGTACCTGCTTCATTCTTGTTATATATCTACTTTACATATATCTACTTTACTGAGGCATTCCATTTACCTGGACATTCCGTTTACCTGGACATTCCGTTTACCTGGACATTCCGTTTACCTGGACATTCCGTTTACCTGGACATTCCGTCTACCTGCGCATTTCCATTTTCCCGAGCATTCCACTCTCTTTACCAAACCATGGCATCGCCGACGCTGTCTCGTAAGCACGGAATCCGGCAGGAACTCATCATACCGCATAAGCCGGCATGAATTCATCGAGCATCACATCAGCCCAATACAAATTCCTGTGGCAAAGATAAGGCATCGCACCAATATTCAAACACCCTCCCAAAAGCCAAATCAAAAAACATCCGCAAACACCTGTTAAAAGAAAAAATAAACCCCTGATGGCACTGCCACCAGGGGAATACACAACGATCCGGGAAGGTTTCGGGATTCGGGATCCGGGTTTCGGGTTTCGGGATTCGGGATCCGGGATTCCGGCTAAACACCGGACATATCTACTTCTGCTTTTCAGACAGCTTGAAGACAACGGGCATGGTAAACTGGACCTTCACCTTATTGCCTTTCTGCGTGCCGGGCTTCCACTTTGGAGCACCTTCTATGGCATCCATTGCAGCCTGGTCCAGCATCTCGTGTGAACTTCGGACAACTGCGATGTCTTCCACTGCACCTTCCTTGTTCACAATGAATTTGATAAAAGAAGTTCCTTCCAGGCCTTCTTCTGCAGCTTCCTCAGGGTAGGCAACCTGCTGTTGTATGTACCTCCTGAAGCCGGCCACACCTTCACCCTGGAATTCAGGCATCTCTTCAACAGCGATGAACACATCATCGGTATCGATCTGGCCTTTGCTTTCCTGGTCTTTCTGCCGGGATACTGCCCCGGCTTCTTTGCTGGTGACGGTTTCCTGCTTCTGTGGCTGTTCATTCGTGTTCGTATTTTCCGAACAGGCGAAAACAAAGATCAAAGCAACCACCAGGGGTATAAAGATCAGGGCCCTGGTTGGATCGGTAATGGATTTCGATTTTCGTAACATAAGCAATCGTTTTTTAATGGAAGAATGAAAATGGTTGACGGGTGATATATGGGGTATGCCGAATGTCTGGCGGAAAAGCAGGGAAGTGTATTGATGGACATTGCCGTCCCCGTCCAGGGCAGCCCGGTCGGCTTCATACTCGTGTACCTGCTTCAGCTCCCTGCGCAGGAGCCAGATAAAGGGGTTGAACCATTGAAGGGCTGAGAGTATTTCCGCGAAAAGGTTGTCCAAAGAATGGAGCCGCCTGACATGCACCAGCTCATGTGAAAGAATGTAGTAACGGGTTTCCGGATCTCTCATTTCTTCTTTTCTTATGAAGATCTGATTGAAAAAGGAAAAGGTAGGCGTATCCCTGTCCAGCGCTACCAGCTGGTATCCACCATGATGGTGTGTGCGGCCAACCCTTCGCATGTGAATGATGTTGAAGATGCGGTGAAAAAGCAATGCTGCCACCGCCAGAACACCGGCCCAATAGATGTAATACAACAAAGAAGGGATTATCCCGGCATCTGCAGAAAAAACTTGTGTGATGAAGCCGGTAGCCGATTCGGCGTTTGTCCCGGCTGAAACCACCACAGGATCCAGCATCAATTGAGGAAAAGCTGCCAGGGGGGAATCCGGGCTCAGGGAAATGTGAAGCAGGGGCAGCAGGGCTGAGAAAAACATGCCGCCCACCAAAAACAGCCTTTGCCAGGCGAAGGGCGTCCGGTTTGCGATGAACAGGCGGTACATAAGATAAAATACCGCCAGGGCTGCTCCCGATTCCAAAAGATAATTCACAATATTTGTCATATGATTTGATTTTCTGTATATCGTTGCCAAATACTATATCTTATTATTTAGATTAACAGAATCCGTTCGGATTACCTGTTCCTATCAGGATTCACTTGCTCTATTAAAACTCACCCTCTTTACCTGGATACACTTCCTTTTTCAGAATTCACCTTTTTCTCAGAATTCTCATTCACTTTTAAGATCCACTTTCTCTATCAGGAATCAATTCCTCTGTTGGCTTTCACTCCCTCATTTCGTATATCCCTCCCCACTTGCAGCGTTGTCCTGGTTTGCACTGTTGTCAGAATTTGTGTTGTTATCAGGCTTTGTGTTTTTTTTAGGGTTACTGCTGTTGGCAGGGTTTGTGCTTTCGCCAGGGTTACTGCTGTTGGCAGGGTTTGTGCTTTCGCCAGGGTTTGTGCTCTTGTCCGAGTTTTTAGTTTCACTCTCTCCCCTGTAGCCCGTGTCCTGTTGGTTTTTGATCTGCTGGTCCATGATCTGCATGATCTCCTCCATCTCACGGACCGACATGTTCTGCTCCCGGGCAAAGAAGGAAACCAGCTCGCTGTAGGAGTTTTTGAAATAGTTTTTTAAAAGCGATTTGATGCGGTTTTTTGAATATTCAGTCTTGGTAACAAGGGGGAAGTACTGATGGGCATTGCCATAGGCCTGGTGCGATACAAAACCTTTCTTTTCCAGAATCCGCACAATGGTGGACACGGTGTTGTAGGCCGGACGGGGGTCGGTCATCTGCTCGCGGATGTCCCTGACAAACCCCTTGCCCAGGTTCCACAAAATCTGCATAACCTGTTCCTCCGACTGGGTAAGCGACTTAAAATCCTTGTTCTTTTTCATATATCTTTGGTTTTAATTGTTGTTCAATTCCACCACCCCACCCACCAGGTCAATGAACGCCATGCCCATCGAAAACTCTATAAGCTCCTCCCATTGTCCCTGGTTCACCTTGCCGTGCTGGGCACCGAGAGAACAATTTTTCATTCACGCTATATACAAATATATAACTAAATTT
>CAJXLE010000071.1 GCA_913055895.1 uncultured Bacteroidota bacterium
CATAATATTGTATACCTCTTCCAAATCATATTCAGGCGATGCCCCTGCTTTTGTAACCACGTAAGCACCCATGGCACATGAAAAAGAAAGCAATTCTGCGGGGTTCTGGCCCGTTAGCAGCCCATTGATCATGCCGGCTAAAAATGCGTCCCCTGCACCAATGCTGTCTACAACCTTAGTCCTGTAACCCGGATGTTGATAATACCTGCCATTATAGAAAAGGGAAGCCCCACCAGCTCCCTTTGTAACCGCCAGGATGTCACAATTATAGCGCTCGCTGATTTTTTTCAGGATGGTTTCTTCATTTGTTTCATCAAAAATCCATCCAGACAGGACTTTTAGCTCGTTCTCATTCATCTTCACCACATTGTCTCTTTTAAGCAGCTGCTCTATTATATCGCGTGAAAAATTCGGTTTTCTCAGGTTGATGTCAAATATTTTAAATTGATTATGGTCATCAAGGATATGCATCAATGTGTTGTAACTTTTTTCATTTCGGGCCACCAAACTCCCATGGACAATGATTTCACTTTTTTTCACCATCGCCTGCAGGGATTCATCCATTTCCAAATAATCCCAGGCACATTCCGGGAAATGGTATTGGGGATCATCTGGGTCGGTCACATCCACTTCAGCAATACCTGTAGGATGTTCAGGGTCGCGCTGCATAAGGTATTTTGTAAACCCTATGGAATCCAAATATGACTTGAGCCGATCTCCGAGTCTATCCTTCCCTACACGACTGGCAAAGCTTGCATCGAGTCCAAGGTTCCACAGGTGCAAGGCCACGTTCATGGGAGCTCCACCCGGAATCTTCTTATCGGGAAGCACATCCCACAGGATTTCGCCAAAACAGAATATTGAACTGTTGATGTTCATATTGTTGCAGATTGTATTTGAGATAAAGGTAGCTCCTTACGAAGGATTTTCAAATATCTTGCAAAGTGGTACATGTATTAATATCGAAAATGTTACAGTTCACACCATTTCTAAAATACTTGCCTTATCTCTAAATATCAATGAAATCATCCATGCCAATAACCCAGCCATCATGCATGTATAAAAATATCAAATCTTTATCTAATGGTTAAATCACTTACCTTTTATAAAATGCGATCACTTTCCGGGAGAAATCCTGATGGCGGGCGTCAAACTATAATATAAGAAGAAGGCCATGGCGATAAAAAAAGATCCCCTCGCCTGTTGCGGGGGGACCTTTCCGATAGAACAAAATCCGAGGAAATGTTAGAATTTAAATACCCTAATTTTTGATTTATGAGGACAAAACTACCCGCATAAAAATTCTAATAATTCCGAGCGGCCATATCCCGTATTCGGGAAGAGAACTTTAATCCCTGGTTCATGGCATTGGATGCGGCAAACTCATACTTCAGCCGGTTGCCTTTCAACAAGAAATTCAGAGCCGCACCTTTGGAGATGCCTTCTTTGTCATCGCTGATGACCAATGTGTTTTTTCCGGTCTTTTTCTTAAGCGAAGGTATATTGTTGGTATAACCCTCTCCTACGAAAAGTATATGGCATTGAGACACTTTTTTCCTGGAGCTGAACTTTTCCACGGCAATGCTCTGTAAGATCACCTTCTTCCCCTTGGTGAAATCCTCGAGTTCATAAAAAACATCACTTGCTCCCAACACCCCAATCACAAAGTCGCCGGAGCGTTGTTCCTTGGGCCATTCAAAAAAGTTGGTGAAGTTGTAGATGAATTTGGCCTTGGCCTCATCAATCTGACTCTGAGCCTGAAGAGCCGATATTCCAATACCCATCACGATCACAAAGAGTAAAAATCGTTTCATATTTCTGTTATTGATTTAATTGTTTAGTTCAAAGATGGGCAATACCAAATTAAAATAGAAACAAAAAGCATTGATCTTTGCAACAATACGGCGGTGACATAAATCACCGCAGGGTTTGAAACCTGACGATCATGGTCTTACTTTCCTTGCCTGTCCTAATGTTCAGGGGCTGACCGCAATCATCTCGACCATCTCGATCATGCGGTTCAGGTCATTGATGTATGGACCCTCATAGTCGCCCTCGCTGTAAGGATTGCCGTACATCCATGGATTGGCAAAGGAGAAGGATAGATGAAAAAGGTAGGCATAGGGGCTTTGTGGTTTGGAATAGAAATAAAGGCGGGAATGGCGGCTCCCGCCAGCAGTACCCTCTTCATAACCCAGCAAAACCACTTGTTTGCTGTTTACATTTATCCTTTCAGCAGGCAGGGTGGTGGCAGAGTCCTGGGGCAGGAGCTGTCTGAGGCTGTCGATGTCCCGGTAAACACCCATATGCAGATTGAACCTCGACACCAGCGAACTGTCGCGTATGGGAATGTGGATGTCATAGCCCCCCAAAAAAACCCCGGAATCTTTCCGTATGGAATCGGCACGGAGCGTCCTGGACTGAAATAGCCGGTGGGAATCCAACGTGCTGATGCTGCCCGCTGAAGGTATCTTCAACCTGCCATCAGAGTCAAGCCCGACATTTTTCCAATAGGAAGAGCTGTAATAGGAAGGATCCTTTGGGGAGAGGACAAACGGGTATTTTTCTCTCGAATCGGCCGAGCGGTACCAAAAACCTTTTATCACACCGTTTTGAAATGAGCCGGTAAATATACCCTTGCCATCCAGGTGCAGCTGCCCTTTCTGATCGATGTAACCTGTAAGGGGGATGCTTCTCTGGTGAAGCTTGAAGCGTTGGATGTATTTACCCTCCAGGTTTTTCTGATCCCGCTCAATATACAGTTCAATGGGGTAATGGCCGAGCCGCCCGGAATAAAATGCACTGGAAGCCTGGTTGTTTTGATCTGGTGGATCTCCCGGATCTGCAAAAAGCGTGGCACAGGTATTTAAAAGGACAAAAAGAACCAGTCCCGCGGGAAGCAGGTTGGATTGAAATATTTTTATGGGATTGCCGGCGCCCGTCATCATGCCTTCCATTTGTAAACCCGACTGGTGGATAAGTCTCCTAATGAGTTACCGCTGAGATCACAAAACCACCATGCCTTCTACGTAAATTATGAGTTAATTCTTTGGCCACAAATATTTTAGCCGCTTAGGCGGGAACATTTCAGATGGCCATAACATCATTTTAAAATATTGGTCTTGTGCAACTCATCCCGCCGCTTCAGCGGGACAGGTTTTGTTTGTATATAAGATCTCCTGATTGGTGGCGAAGCACAAAAATGAGGCCACGGCTCCGCTGGATAAATGGAAATGCCATGGGTGCTCAGCTGTCAATTTACTGAATGCTGGAAAAATACCTCATGAATTGTGATCTTTCGTAGATCATGGGCTCCTCCAGTTTGCTGTAGCTCAGCTTGCCACGGAATTCTTCCACACGGTCGAACTCGTGCTCCTGCATCCATCCCTTCATCTCTTCCAGGATGTTTTTGATCTGGGCAAAACCATTCTTATAGATGGTTGAACAGATCTGAACGGTCCGGGCTCCCGCAAGCAGCTGCTTGATGGCTCCTTTGCCGTCATGGACACCAGTGCTTGCTGATACATCGATCTTCTCTACTTTCGAGGAGATGATGCCCACCCATCGAAGCGACAACCTGATGTCCGAAGGTGAGCTAAACACTTCGGCAGCAGTAAAATTCAGGTTGTCCACATTGATATCCGGTTCGTAGAAACGATTAAAAAGGACCACGCCCGGAACATCAACAGCATTTAACCGTTCCACCACCCCTACCAGGTTGGTGAAATTGCTTCCCAGCTTAAAGGCATAGGGGATGCTGATGGTTTCATTCAGTTTGTCGGCCAGCTCGTAATAAATCTTCTCATAACTGTCGGCCCGTGCGTTCTTATCGAGGGGCAGTATGAAGACATTAACTTCCAGCCCGTCGGCTCCTGCCTCTTCAATCTTTTTTGCAAATTCCACCCACTGACTGGCAGAAACGCAATTGATGGAGGCGAAAACGGGGATGGAGACCTCCTGCTTGGCCTGGCGGATCAGCTTGAGGTAATTCTCCACTGAGTTGTTCTTGATATAATAATTAACATAGTCCATGGCCTCAGGGTAATCAGTCCCTTTGGCCAGGGTGAGGGCTTCATAATTGATCTGCTCCTCAAAAAGAGATTTTAAAACCACCGCACCAGCTCCGTTTTCTTCAATCTGCTTTATCTTGTCTACGGTACTAGACAAGCCGGAACTACTTACTATAAGTGGGTTACGCAAATTAATGCCCAGGTATTGTGTCTCGAGATTGATCATATCGCTGTTGGTTGAATTTATCTCACAAATTTAATGATTATTTCTTTCTCCAAAAATCAGGCTGCCAATTCGCACCATGGTGGTACCCTCCTCGATGGCAATCTGATAATCGTTCGACATGCCCATGGATATCTCTTTAAAGCCGGGGTCATCGGAAAAAAATTCCCGTTTAAGGTCCCTGAAGATCTTAGCCAGCTGCCTGAATTCTGAGCGTATTTTATCGGCATCGTCGGTGAAGGTGGCCATGCCCATGACCCCCCTGACACGGAGATATTCGAGCGACCGGAAGTCTTCCGATTTGAGCATATCCACAGCTTCCTGGTGGTGAAAGCCAAATTTGGTTTCTTCACTGGCAATGTGAAACTGTAGCAATACATCTATCACCCGTTTGTTTTTACGGCCTTCCTTGTCGATCACCTTCAGCAGCTTGGGTTTGTCCACACCTTGAATAAGGCTTACAAAGGGGGCGATGTATTTCACCTTGTTGGACTGCATATGTCCCACCATGTGCCATTCGATGTCCCGGGGCAGGGCTTCGTATTTATCCACCAGTTCCTGCACCCTGTTTTCCCCAAATATTTTATGACCGGCCTGGTAAGCTTCCAGGATGTCGCCGGTGGGCTTGGTCTTGCTGACGGCTACCAGCTTAACATTCGGGGGTAAAGTTTTTTGGGCAAACCCTTGAATATTATCTGCTATGCTCATGATTCATCAAAATTATAAAAACTGTTCAAATGTACTAAAAAATTGACAGGCATATTCGAGACGGGCATCGAGGAAGCTTATCATCTTAGTCGCGTGATCCTAAGAATGCATAAAAATAAATCTTCCATGTATAAAATTATTATTGGTTGTCAGACGTGGTTTTCCGGGACGTCTTTTAATGCTTGTTTATGGTTTGCAGGCAGCCCGACGGGTAAAAAAAAGGAAGCCGGGGGGTATCATATAAAAAAGGGGGGTTGACCGGTGGCCAACCCCCTTTTTGTATCCTAAAAGCTCCGAAAGCTTTAGTTTTTATAAGACAGGGTAAGTTTATGGTCTTCTGATGGGAATGTCAGCATGGCTTCATCTACTTTCAGCAGCCCATAGTATTCATCTCCATCCCGCATGGTCTTATAGATGAAGACATCACCCTGCTCTACGCTGGAGACCTGGTTAACAGGTTGACCATCGCCGTAAGCAGCCTGGGTTTGTTCGCGGTTGTTGTTCTCCCACATATCCATGGTGGACTCAACAAACATAGCCTGGTTGTTGCTGTTGGGAGACTGGAAGCCGATTTCCTGGGCTGCGTTGTCATAGTAGAGGGTGACATCTGCCGAATCGAGCGAACCATCGTCCATCACGATCTGATTGTCAACCAGGTCGTAGCTCCTGCCGCTGGTGGTGTCCAGGCTGAAGCTGCCCATCTGGTCGAAAGACAACTTATTGACTACAAAATGATTGACATGGCTGATGGAATAAGATCCGCGGGTAGCTGTCAGCTTGTGATAAACGGTATCACCCACTGCATAATCGTTGCCGGTAAGCTCTACGTCATCGACAATCATGCCATCCTCATTGGCGGTGGTGTTCAGGGAGAGTCCCAGCGCCGAATAAGTGCCGTTGACCCCTGTTTTTTCTTCAACGGTGATGTCGTCCACTGCCTCTCCATTGCGATGGTAGGCAAACTCAATCTTCTTCACCTCATCGTTGTGGTAGACAGCGGAAGGGGCTGAAAGCGAATTCAGCGGATCACCGGGTGAGATGGATACATGGTTTGTCGGGGAACCTTCTATGTTGGAGGTGACCTCCAGCATAGCGGTGTGCCCCAAAACAGAGTCGGCTGACGACTCCATGATACCAAGATCGCTCCTGGTGAACTCAACGCTACCGCTGCCTTCGGTGATCTCGACCGTGGCAATTTCGCCCTTCGGCTCGGTGATCATGTTGCCGGCAGCATTAACGGTTCCGGCATGAACAATGCTCATTTGCGTAACATCCGGATTGGCGGCGGAAAACTCAACCGTTACGTTGTCATCCAGGATGGTGAAGACGCTGTGTCCGGAACCAAAACCCGGGCCAACGGTATATTGGGTTTCATCGGGCTCTTCACAACCAAATGTGAAAGCCAGGGTTCCAATTAAAAGGCTATATAGTAACTTCTTCATAATTATTGTTTTTAAAGTCGTTTAGCATTCATTGAATACAAGATTATTCCGCATCCTGATCCCACCACATCGGGTTGTTCAGTTTGTCGTTGCCACCTTGGGCTTCAAGAGCAGCGTCAAGATTTTTCTTGTTCAGGTCAGAAAGAACAGCGGGATAAGGACGACGGGTGGGAACATCGGTACCTGTCTCGCTCATGTAGGCTACATCTTCATAAATACCGTCAGCAGGTGCATCAAGATCAGGTACACTGGTTCTGCGAACGTGTGCCCATCCCTGGATGCCTTGCATATACAGGGCAATCCACTTTTGCGTCAGCACTTCTGTACGGCTGGCAGAGGGCAGGTTGTTGACATAGGTGTCGATGTCACCCTGGGCCACGCCCCAGAATTTCATGGAAGCCCTGACAGCATTTTCATAGGCGTTCTGATCCCAGCTGTTGAATTCGGACTTGGCAAAGAGCACCTCATCGTAGGTCATCAGGATGGAAGGTGAAGTTGGGCTGTAAACCGCATCACCTGGCTGTGATACGTTGGCGTTGGTAATGCCCTGGGCATTGCTCCTGTTCATGCCATAAGGCATACCAACATATTCACCGTTGGCATTGGTCTGGGCATAGACAGACAACCTGGGATCGTTGTACCCCTTCAGCTTCTGAACCAGTGTATTGGAAACTGAAAAGTCGGTCCTTGTCAGGTGATCCTCATACAGCGGGTTGGCGTTGGGTACTGCACCGCCCCATACGAAAGTGGCGTTGTCGGCATTGCTGGTGAAGACGCCACCTTCAGCATCCATAGCGGCATCGTAGATGCTCTGTGCTTCACTGGGTGCAACGTCCTTCATGCGAGTAGCTATGCGTATGCGCAGGGAATTGGCAAATTTTTTCCATTTGGCCACATCCCCGCCATAGATGTTGTCGCCTTTGATCTGCTTGCTGGCTGGGACGTCTTCCTCAAACATGCCTACAGCTGCGGCCAGGGTTGAATCCAGGGCATGGTATATCTGCTCCTGTGAGTCAAATGCAGGCTGCAGGTTTTCAGTCCCCTGGAGAGCTTCGTAATAAGGCACATGGCCATAAACATCGGTAAGAACCTGGAAGGTCCAGGACTGCAACACCATGGCAGCGGCCATCATGTTGTTGTTGGGGTTTTCGCTGTTTCTGTTAGCCCGTATGATCTCCTGAAGGTCGTTCAGGGGTGCATAGAAACCGCCCCAGTAGTTGTCGTCCGTAGTAGGACGTGCCCTGTAACGGCTTTCTTCAGTGTATTCGTTCTGTGACCAGTACTGGCTCCACAGCAGACCGCACCGTCCGTTGAGCCATTCATCCCAGTAGTTGTCCATGATCTGGAACTGGGCGTTGGTCATAAGAAATGCGGGATTGGCTTTAGTAGGCTGATTGGGATTGGTGTTGATCTCCTCAAAATCCTCTGTACAACCTGCCGCAAATAGCAAGGCTATTGCAGTAAAGCTTAATATGATGGTTCTTATTAACTTATTCATAGTTGTATGTTTTGTATTTTCTTAAAAAGCGTCATTCTTAAAACTTAACATTCACTTTCAGGCCATAGGCGCGTGTCGGAGGAGGACCTCCACCTTCAATACCCTGAATGTTACCGGAAGAGGTGGTGTGTTCAGGATCGAAGTGCTTGGAGTCGGTGCCCCACATCAGCAGGTTGCGTCCTGTAATGCCTACAGAAAGTTGTTGTACGGGGAGTCCGTCCGTCATATTCTGAGGCAGGGCATAGGTCAGACTGAAATCACGGAGTTTGAAATAATCTGTCTGGATGATGTTCATGGCATCCACATAGTAGTGGTTGGAACCGTACAAGGCTGCACTTACGGGGATGTCATTGGGTTCGCCATTGGCTTTCACGCCTTCCAGCACCATGCCGTATTCGCGGATGTTGTTTTCGGCAGTGCCTTCCAACATACCGGAGTACATACCCCACATGTTGGTGGTGGAGAACAGGGACCCGCCTTTGCGCACATCAATGGTGAAGTCCAGGCTCAGTCCTTTATAGCTAAAGGTGTTGGTCATGCCTGCTGTCCAGTCGGGCAGATAGGAACCCAGTACTTTGCGTTCTTCAGTTCCTGCATAGATGCCTGAGGCGTTGACCACCTTCTTGCCATCCTGGTAGATGAAATCGCTGCCGCGGATCACACCATACTCTTCACCTTCGCGTGCGGAAACCGTCACGTTAAAGGGTCCGCTGGTGAGCTGATAGTTGGTGATGCCTTCGGCCAGGTCCACCACTTCGTTGTTGTTCTTGGCCCAGTTGAAGCTTACGTTCCAGGTGAAATTCTGGGTTTTGATGGGTGTTATATCCATCATAACCTCCCAGCCGTTGTTTCTCATCTCACCGGCGTTGACAATCTTCTGGCCGTAACCACTTTCCGGGGGTACGGGAAGTGTGAGAATACCGTTGGTGGTCTTTTCATTGTAATAGGTCACATCCAGCCCCAGGCGGTTGTTGAAGAAGCGAACGTTGAAACCACCTTCATAGGATGTGGTGATCTCCGGCTTCAGGTCCATGTTGTTCAGTGTCCAGGGTATGGAAGTCCTGGGCATGCCGGTGAAGCTGTCGTATGTGGCATAGGTGATGGAAGTCTGGTAGGGGTCTGTGTCGCTACCTACCTGTGCCCAGCTGCCCCTTAACTTGGCAAAGGATAGCCAGTCGAGATTGGCGAAGGGCTCCATCTCACTAAGAATGACGCTACCTGTAACAGATGGATACATGTAGGAGTTGCTTCCCTGTGGCAGGGTAGATGACCAGTCGTTGCGCAGGGTCATATCGAGGAAGACCATGCTTCTGTAGTCAAAGCCCAGACGTCCGTAGAGGGAGTTGACCCTCAGATCGGATTTGTAGTCATTGGTGCTTGGGGGACTCACAGAGTTGTCGATGGCATAGATGCCGGGTACGGAAAGTCCACCCTGTGTCTCGGCTGAGTTCAGCTCATAGTTGCGGTCGCGGCGGTTGGCGCCAATCAAACCGCTCATACCGATGTCCTGGGTCAGCTCGGTGTCATAGTTCAGACGGAAAGTGTAGTTGGTTTCTCCTACTTCCCGGATGCTTCTTGTGAAAAAGGACAGGTTGACCGATCCTTCAGGTATCCTTCTTTCGCGGGTGTCAACGTAGTAGTCCTTCTTAACTTTGGCTACAGCTTCCAGGCCTTCAGTGATCTGATAGTTTATGCCAACATTGCCGTAAACACGCTCACGCCACTGTTCGGGATAAGCTTCATTCTGAACAAAGTAGGGGTTGTCGGCATATTTGGGACTGGGATTGTTGAAGCTGATGCGGTTCCAGGTACGCTGAGTGCCATCGGGATTTTCATAGTTTTCCATCAGGCCGAAGTCGTACTGGCGCTGACCCCACTGGGTGAACTTCTGCATGTGGGAATAGTCGGAATAACCTGTGTAAGGCCTGGCCTGGTTGTGGTAATTGATGTAATTGACCTTGGCGTTGACCTGCAGGTTGTCGCTCAGCTTGGACATTCCGCTGAAGCTGATGTTGTTCTTTTGCATCTCACTGTTGGGATACACACCCGTTCTCGTGTTGTTGGTGTAAGACAGGCGGAAGTTGTTGTTTTGATCTCCACCGCTGAAGGCAATGTTGTTCTTATAGCCTACACCAGTATCAAAGAAATTGCGGATGTTGCCGGGATTGGCTTCCCACGGGCGGGTCTGCAGGTTTTCGGTGATGCCTTGCTCCCAGTCATAGACGTTGTTCCACTGAACCACTTCCTGGCCTTCAAAACGCGGGCCCCAGCTCTGGTCCATGGAGAACATCACGTGCTGGTAGGTTTCCTTTTCTCCGTCGCCATCGCCGTCAACGGAGGTGGTGAGGAACGGTCCGGCACCACCGCCATATTTATTTTGGTATTCAGGCAGTTTGCCTACTTCGGAAAAGGTAACTTCAGAATTGAAGGTAACGCCAATGCCCTCCTGGGATTTGCCGCTCTTGGTCTCGATCATGATCACGCCGTTGGCACCACGTGAACCATACAGTGCAGTTGCACTGGCACCTTTCAGCACGGACATCGATTTGATGTCGGAGGGGCTGATGTCCATGGCAGCATTGCCCCAGTCAACACCACCTGCACCGCGTGCGGTGTTTATGTTGTTAAAGTTGCTGTTGTCAATGGGCACTCCGTCCACTACAAAGAGCGGGTTGTTGTTCTTGTCGATGGAGTGCACGCCCCGCAGCAGAATCTTGGATGAACCGCCGAAACTTCCTGATGAGGAGGAAACCGACAGACCGGCCACCTTACCAGAAAGGGAGTTCATGACGTTGGTCTGGGCGGATTTGGCCACCTGGTCTTCGCCAACGTCCTGTACGGAATAACCCAGTGATTTGCGTTCGCGGCTGATACCAAGGGCGGTAACCACCACTTCTTCCATTTCCTTTACCTGGGGTTGCATGGCTACATCAAGGGTGGTTCGTCCATTGATGGGCACCTCTTTGGTTTGCATTCCTACAAAGCTGAAAACCAATGTCTCAGCATCGGATGGCGCTTCAATGGAATAATTGCCATCCATGTCGGAGGTGGTTCCAATTGTTGTCTGACTCTTGACTACAATTGAAACACCGGGGATAGGTTCGCCCGACTCGGCATTTGTAACCTTTCCCGTAATCGTTTGTTGCGCTGATGCCGAAAATCCGGCAAATAGCAGCACTGCTAAAATGAAGGTTAGTTTTCTCATAGATTTAGGATTTAGAAAAACCACTTAGTTTTTGTTTGTTTTTCCCAAAATTTGGGCAAAAGAATAACACGTCTTTTCTACAGAAAAGACTCAACCATTAAAGCCTTCCATCCCTCACGGCAATGGAGAAGCTTTAAAATGCCCCACAGATACCTCTATCCGTGTAAAGATATCTGCAGGTGTTCCGGGAAAATGGAGAGTTGTTTGTGAACCTGAAAATCTCAGTCGCAATGAGGAATAGAGCGAAAAAGATTTCACATAGTCGGGTTCATTTAGGGTTCAACAATTAAATTAGGATTAATGGGTATTCACATGTGTCAGCAACGAATAAAAAAAAATGTGTATACATCACAAAAAAATTTAACACAAAATTTAAATAAACAATTGAAAACACACAGAAAAAATCTTCATTTTCTGGCACTTACAATGATACTTATTTAGAATGTATTTTCATACATATCTCCGAGCTTTCCTTTATGGTTCAACCATATCGGGTACTTTTTTGTCGGCCGTTACCTGGTAGTTCTAATTGTAACAACACTGCATCACAAAATGGTCATCGCAACACCATGTCGAATAAAAAACAAAAAGGACGGAAAATCAACTAATCTTCTTTTAGTAGATGGAATGAGAAATCTGGTGGTTGGATTAAACTTCGTGCAATTTATATTGTCCCGCCATGAAAAATCTCTATGTTATTAAGCATGACAGTACCGAGAAGAAAACACCAAACTGACATCCAGGAAATATTTTTCACAATGCTTCAAAACAAGTTTCTCTTATATAAATTCAAAAAACCAATCCCTGTAATATTGCGTTTTATAAAGAGTCGCACAGTAGAAAGACTTATTGTTACATAAAAATCAAATCTCTCGAGAGAAAATTTACACAAGAACAAAAAATTAAATGAAATCAACTTGAAATGGACATGATCAAATAATCAGTATATTCTCAAATGCAAATGAATAAGTGATAAGGGAAGTTCCCCAAGGCAAAACATGAATGAGAATATAACCGAATGAAAACCGAAATATACATATTGTTGTCTGCTTGCTTGGTAGTTATACTGGCTCTCTTTGGCTTTCTGCTGATCAGGTACCAAAGAAACAAAAAGAAAGCTATCAGGAGACTGGAAAGCAAACGGCTTGGACACGAGATCTCCATCCTGAAGAACCAAATGTCTCCGCATTTCATTTTGAACACCATCAACAACATCAGTGTTTTGATTGACACCGATCCGGAGCGTGCCCGGGAACTTCTGTTGCATTTTGGAGAACTGCTGCGCTATAGCACCTACAACATTGAAGAAAGAAAAGTCAAACTCTCCAAGGGCTTGGGGGTACTGGAAAAATACATTGAATTGCAGCGTTTGCGCCTGAAACATGAAAATGCCATACAATACAGGGTAAATGGGTCAACCGACAACAAATACATTGCCCCCATGATGTTGCTTCCATTTATCGAAAATGCTTTCAAGCACGGTTATACAGCCACAGAACAGGATCCAGGAATACAAATTGACATCAACATATCATCCAACACACTTCAGATGAATGTACAAAACCTGATCAAGGAGAACAGCAATCATGTCCCTGCCGAAAAAAAGAGGGGTATAGGAATAGAAAACACCAAGAAAAGGCTGAAGATGATTTATCCTAATGAACACAGCCTAAACATAGCAAGAAATGATGGATATTTTACGGTTAACCTGGAAATTAAAAATTTGACAAAAGATGCAGAATAAGATCAGTTGCATAGCGGTAGACGATGAACCTTTGAGCCTGCAGCAAATAACGGGCTATATTAAAAAGGTGGACATGTTGAGTCTGGAGGAGACATTCGAAAATGGTATTGATGCTTTAAATTATTTGAAGACCCACCACGTGGACCTGGTTTTCCTTGACATCCAAATGGATGAACTCACCGGCGTCGACCTGATCGAATCACTCAATGAGACACCCCATTTTATCTTCACCACGGCATACGAGCATTATGCCCTGAAAGCCTTTGAACTGCAAGCCTTTGATTATCTGCAAAAACCCCTTTCGTTCAAACGCTTTATGAGAGCCGTGGACAATTTTTTAGAGAAGCATTCCGATCATATGCAAAAAAATTCTCAGGATCCGGAAAACACAACCGTCCCACAGGAGAACAGTAAGACAGAGTCTGCATCAAACGGAAAAGAATTCATTTTCATCAAGACCAAATATAAAATGCAAAGGCTTTCCTTTGATGACATCTATTACATCAAAGGACTCAACAATTACCTGATCCTGAAAACCAGCAATGAAACCATCTATACCATACAGAGCTTCAAAAATTTTTCTCAGATACTGCCGCCCGAAAATTTTATCCGCATCCACAAGTCTTACATTGTGGCCATCGACAAGATAGATGTTATAGGTAAAAACCAGGTTTTCATCATGGGAGAGAACATACCTATTGGGGAAAGTTACAAGCAATACTTCTTCAACTATCTTACAGACAAAAACTTATTATTCAATCATAACTAAACCGGAAGTAACACAGATGCTTTTATTAGTAGAAATGCTCACATTTTCCCCTTAAACTTACCCTTTACACTCAAGTTACCAAATATCTGGTGCAGAGAATTCTGGTTAATATAGAAGCCACCTACTTTTGAAAAGAGGTGGCTTTTTTGTTTTTCTCACATACAGGTAAAAGTTCCTGTTACCATTAACAAAAGGGTGCCCGTTCTTGAGCACCCTTTTGTTTTATAGTACCAATGGTATGATTGTGTACTAGGGATTCTGGTCTTCAGGACCAATGTTGTTGTTCACGTCTATCTCTTCTTCCGGAATCTGGAAGATGAAGAGGTCGCTCTCGGCGGGAAGCTGCATTTCTCTGGCGAGGGCGGGTATGTGGTTGCCGCCGGTACGGTCCAGAGCCTGCTTCCGGCGTTTGAGGTCGAGCAGACGGAAACCTTCACCCCAGAGAGATATCCTGCGCTGCAGGTAGATCTCATCCAGCAGGGCCTGTCCTGTTTCGGTGGGCTTGGTATAATTGTTATCACGCTTGGATACCAACTCATGCAGCACATCCTGCGCTTCGGTGTCATTGCCCTGTTCGGCCTGAGCTTCGGCTTCTATCAGGTACATCTCACCGGCACGCATCATGATGTAGTCGCCAAGAAAACTTCCCTGGTCGGAGGCAAGGAATTTCAGCTGTGCGTTGCCTACGCCGCTGATGGTTGTGTCCATGTCAAAGTTGGCAGCACGTACATCACTCTGCGGGTTGTCAATCTTGTTGTACAACGGCAGGTAGATCTCCTTCTGCAGTCCAAGAAATGCATAGGTTGTAAACGTCGGATCCATATGCGAGAACCAGGAGGCAAAAATGGTAGACTGCTCAGAATTGATCTGGAATCCCCACATCCATTCCTGGTTGGCTATGTTGTTGAAGCCGTTCTTTTCATTGGGAGTGGTGGCATAGCTGGAGGGTTCCATCAATGAATAACCTTCACGGGCATCCTGGGCATAGGTGACTGCCTCTCCCCATTCTTCCTTGTTAAGCTTTACACGGGCCATGATACCCTGTGCTACACTTTGGTTGATATGGGATTTATGGACACGCGTCATGGTATTGCCCAGCAGGTTGATGCTCTCCTGCAGGTCGCTCTCAATCTGGGTGTAGACTTCCTCTACAGTAGCCCTTGCCTTACCTGTTTGCTGAGGCTCAGTATACAGGGGTACAGCAGGAGCATCCTG
>CAJXLE010000072.1 GCA_913055895.1 uncultured Bacteroidota bacterium
GCAAATGATGCTTTTCAATGCTTTTATTGTATTCCAGCTTATTCCAACGTTAGCGGTCATTACTGAGAGGAGCCAACAAAAGTTTTAAAAATTCGTTATATTTGTTAGAAATCGAGATATTATGGGATTCAAAACAATTAACATAAAGAATAAAAAGGGATTTCAGGCCATTCGTATTCCCAAACAGATGAAGATAGATGATGATAAGGTTTACCTTAAAAAGATAGGCAATGCCCTTTACATTATACCCTACCATAAACCCTGGCAAAATCTTTTCGAAAGCCTTGAGTCATTTACCTCTGATTTCATGGAGGAAAGAAAACAGCCAGAAAATCAACCAAGAGAATCTTTCGATTAATGGACTATCTGCTTGATACCAATATCTGCATCTATATTATCAAAAAACGTCCTGATAAAGTATTACAGAAGTTTGAAGGGTTATTCCTCGGCTCTGTTGCTATATCCTCAATTACCCTTGCAGAGCTTCACTATGGAATAATGAAAAGCTCAAATCCATAAAAAAATCAAGAAGCCCTTGATAAATTTTTAACTCCACTCGAAATTGTTGATTTTGATTATTTTGCCACTTTAGAATATGGCAGAATCCGCGCTGAACTTGAAAAAAATGGAACACCTATTGGCTCCCTTGATACGCTAATTGCTGCCCACGCGAAAAGCCTGAACCTTACATTGGTGACAAATAATGAAAAGGAATTCCAAAGGATAAAGGAATTAAAAATAGAAAACTGGGCCAAATAAAAAAATCAACAACCCGCTAACATGCCGTATAAACAACTGGGGTGAAGTGGGTTAAGGAAGAAAAGTCAATCTAGCAAGATTTCTCCCCGGTACATAGGACCCAGGTAGTCTGTCCCCAACTGTTCATACAGCTTTCCGTTATAGGCAACATTTGCCATGGTCATAGATCAACTCCATTTTTTCAAGTCTTATCAAAAGATCTATGAAAAGAGAATGTGTCATATTTCAATGGCACTTTTTTTTTATGGATTGGTAAAATGACTTTTTGGATTGGTTGGCTTGTGTATCAAGAACAGCATCTATTTTCTGATCTCCAATGATTGATTTTAACCTGGCAAGGTAATTCACTTTTGCTTTAACGGTGAGATGCTTCTTGTTTTTATTGGTTATAAACAGATCAATGTCCCCGCCCTTTTTTGTATCATCGCTCCGGGAACCAAATATATACACCCGTGTTCCTTCACCAAATACCTGGTGTGCCAGCTCTTTGATTGTTTTTTTCTCTTTCTCTGAAAGGCGCATAGAATCTAATCCTTTCTTATTTTTCCGGAAATCCAACCACGTGAAAATATAAATTTTAGGCTAAGAAAGCCCTCTCCATCTTCAAACCGCCTGCTCCTGTCCCTTCTCCTGCTTCTGCCTTTGTTCTTTTTCCTGGTCCGGTGAGAAAGGCAAATAGCGGATGAGGATCATGGTAATGACCACCGCCAGCAAAACACCGAACATATTGCTTAACCCGTCCGGCTCCATCTCCCGGAAGAAAAACAGGTCGATCGCGTTGTAGATGATCAAAACCCACGCGCCATAGAGCACAACGCGGTGCATCTTTCTTCGGCCGCTGCCGCGGGTGAAAAGGTAAAGCAGGAAAAACAGGGCGCAGGTGAAGGCCGAATAGCTGAAGATGCTCATCAGAAATGATGAGTTGGGCAACATGGCCTGCTGCTTGACGGTGATGCGCATGTCCCAGAGGGTTAAAAATACCGTCAGCAGGGCAAATATGATTAAAAGCCAGATGAAGGGATTGCTTTTTCTTGTTTTTGTCGTCTGTTTCAATGGAGAATGTTTTGGGGTTATTGACCGATCCTGTTGTTGGGGTTCATACCATCCCGGACTTCTGTATCGGGAAAGATAAGGGTGAACTCGGCTCGCACTTCAACCGGAACTTCATAGACATAAGAACCCTTGACTTTGCTGTAGGTGATCTCCGCGCCCCTGATGCGCAATTCTTCCAGACAGTTGTAAAGCTGGCTCTTGGAGATCCCAAGCTTGCGGGCAAATTCACAGGGTGTCCCGGTGTTTTCTCTTTTGATCAACTGATGCATCTTATTGTAGCGATCCATTGTTCGTTCTAACATCATAAAGCCATCATTTCTGAATTGTCCATAATTGTCGGGTCTTTTAAATGCTATATTAAATTTACAGATTAATCTTTTTAGAAACAATATTTTTTGAAACAGGAAAGGGAAATTTTTACAATATGGGTATAAATACCCAAAACACCTTCTGGAAAAAAGGGTTGAATGTACAGGGATATACCTGAAATTAGAATGTCAAAGTAAAGGTGGTGCCTTCTTCAGGTTCGCTTTTGGCGGTGATGGAGCCCCCGTGCAGGCGCATGATCTTGCCCAAAAAAAGTTTTCATTAGTAATGAAAAATAGTTTATATTTGTAATGAAAACTTTTGTTCATTACAAATGAAAAGATTATGCTTAAGGAGCAATTGAGACAATCCATCCATGCTCAGGAAAATTGGCTTAAAGGTACTGAAGAGGGGGTTGGTCGCGAGATTCTAAGTGATATCCCGTTGAAGAATCTATATATCAGTGTTATTTCAGGAATACGCAGAAGCGGGAAAAGTACCCTTTTGCGTCAATTGATGAATCATTACAGCAATCCGGTATACTTTAATTTTGAGGACCACCGGGTGTATGATTTTGAAGTTGGTGACTTTGAAAAGCTTGATCAAATACTGGCAGAGCAAAACCCCGATGCCTGGTTTTTTGATGAGATCCAAAATGTGAAAGGATGGGAACGTTATGTAAGATCTGCACATGACCAGGGAAGAAAGATCTTCATCACCGGTTCCAATGCCAATTTATTGAGCAGGGAGCTGGGAACAAAATTAACAGGCAGATACCTTCAGTATTTATTATTTCCTTTTTCATACAGAGAGTTTCTGACTTTCAAAAACCTGGATCCTGGTTCTGAGAGTCTGGAAAAATATATGTTGACCGGGGGGTTCCCGGAATACATTAAAATGAATGATACCGGTATATTGCAGCAGTTATTTGAGGATATCATCATGCGCGATGTGGTTGTTCGCTACGAGATCAGGCAGGAAGAGATCCTGAAATCCCTGGCTCTTTTTCTGATTAGCAATACTGGTAAAGAGTTTTCATACAATAAATTAAGCAAAAGGTTCCAGGTTGGATCGGTCAATACAATTATCAATTATGTGCATTACCTGGCCAACAGCTTTCTGCTTTCACCATTATCTCTATATACCTATTCTCTAAAAAAACGTGCCGTCAATCCAAAAAAAATTTATGCCATCGATACGGGCCTTATTCATGCCAATACACTTTCATTCAATGATGATCTGGGGAGAATTCTTGAGAACATCGTTTTTATTGAGTTATGCCGCCATTATAAGGAGATATATTATCACCGCAATGACCAGGAATGTGATTTTGTGGTTAAAAAACCAAGCGGCTTTTGGAGCGCAATCCAGGTAAGTTATGCCTTAGAACGAGACAATTTAAACCGGGAGCTTAATGGAATCCGGGAGGTTGACCCTTCCCATTTGGATGAGAAACTGATTATTACTTTTGACCAGGAAGACTGGTTTGGGGATATCCATGCAATCCCCGCCTGGAAGTGGCTTTCCGGGGTTAAAACGTAAGGGTAAAGGTGGTGCCTTCTTCGGGTTCGGACTTGGCGGTGATGGAGCCCCCGTGCAGGCGCATGATCTGCTTCGAGAGGCTCAGCCCGATGCCCGAGCCCTTGGGCTTGGTGGTGAAAAACGGGATGAAGATCTTGTCGAGCACATCCTGCAGGATGCCCCGGCCGTTGTCGCTCACCGTGATGGTGGGCCGGCCGCGCCGGCTGCGGAAAGCCTTCAGGTCGATGCGCCCGTCGCGCCTGTCCTCCAAAGCATGGATGGCATTGGTGATCAGGTTGATCAGCACCTGTTCGATCAGCTTGTGGTCGGCGTAAAACTCCAGGTGGTCGGGATCCACATTGGTCACAAAACGGATGTTGTTGTCCACCAGGTCCTTTTCCATCAGCGGTTTGATGTCCTCGAAGAGCTCCTGGGCCCGCACGATCTCGAAGTTGGGCTTGGGTATCTTGGTCAGGCTCCGGTAGGTATTGACAAAGTGCAGCAACCCCTCGCTGCGCTTGTGGATGGTGTTGAGCGCCTTCTGTATCTCCTCGGTCGACTCCTCATCCAGCTTGCCGCCGTGCTCCTCCTTCGTGTCCTTCACCATCTGGCTCAGGGTCGAGGTCAGCGAGGCCACCGGCGTGATCGAGTTCATGATCTCGTGGGTGAGCACCCGTATGAGCTTCTGCCAGGTCTCGGTCTCCTGCTCCTCCAGCACATACTGGATGTCCTTGATGGTCACCAGCATGATGCGTTTGGTGTGCAGGCGGAACTCCGAACCGTAGACGGCCAGCTGCAGGATGTCGTCTTCCTGCTTGATCTTCAGCACGTAGTTCTTCCCCGGCTCCAGCTTCATCAGGATGTCGGCCAGCTCCTGGTTCACCTTCTCCAGCTGCTGTATGTTCTTCAGGTTGTAGACCTGGAAAAGGTCCTGGAAGGCCTTGTTCACCATGTCCACCGTACCATCCTTGTGGTAGGTGATGATCGAGATGTCGATGTTGCTGACGATGCTCTGCAGGTACTGGTACTGCTCCTCGAGCTGCTGGCGTATCTTCTGAAAGTCGCCGATCACCTCGTTGAAAGCCTTGTTCAGCTCTTCGAACGATTCGCCCATCCCCTCGATGTGGAAGGAACGGGTGAACTCGGAAAAACGTATCGATTCAAGAAAACTGGCAAGATTCCGGTTGGTGATGTCCACGTACCTCACCAGCAAAACGATCTGGAAGATGATCAGAACCCCGATCAGGAAGGGCGTGATGAAATAGTCCAGCGTGAGGGTGTAGAAAAAAAGAAATATTGTTGCCGCCAGCAACAATATTCGGAAGGATATCACCAGCCTGAAATTCTTATAGATCATATTTTTCCATTCTTCGGTACAAGGATGTGCGGGTCAGGCCGAGCTGCTCGGCTGCCTTGGTGACGTTGCCCTGGTTTTGTTTGAGCACCTTGCGGATCACGTTCTTCTCGATGGTCTCCAGGTCATAGCTCTCCAGCTCTATCTCCTCCTTTTTCTGTCCGGTGGAGGAAAGGATGAAATCGTCCTCTTCGAGCGTGGTGGAGTCGCACATGATCACGGCCCGCTCGATGGCATGCTGCAGCTCGCGTACGTTGCCCGGCCAGCTGTGCTGGTTGAGCTTCTTAATGGCTTCGGCGCTGATCTTCTTGATGGGCTTCTTGTACTTCTTGGAGTACTGCTTGAGGAAATGGTCGGCCAGCAGGGGTATGTCGTCGGTGCGCTCACGCAGGGGCGGCAGGTGTATCTCCACGGTGTTGACGCGGTAGAGCAGGTCCTGCCGGAAGTCCTCATTGGCCACCATCTTGTGGATGTCGTTGTTGGTGGCGCATATGAGCCGCACGTCGATGGTGCGGCTCTGGTTGGAGCCCAGGCGGGTGACCTCCTTGCGTTCGATGGCCGTGAGCAGCTTGGCCTGGAGGGGCAGGGTCAGGTTGCCGATCTCGTCGAGGAAAAGGGTGCCGCCGCTGGCCACCTCGAAGCGACCGGCCTTGTCTTTCTTGGCGTCGGTGAAGGAGCCCTTCACGTGACCAAACAGCTCGCTCTCGAAGAGGTTCTCGTGGATAGAGCCCAGGTCGACGGTGACGAACACCTCGTCCTGCCGGTTGGAGTTGCGGTGCAGGGCGCGGGCCACCAGCTCCTTGCCGGTGCCGTTCTCGCCAAGGATCAGCACGTTGGCGTCGGTCTGCGCCACCTTGTTGATGGTCTTGAACACCTCCTTCATCTCGGGCGACTCGCCGATGAACTCATGGAAAGGGCGGTCCTGTATGTCGCTGATCTCTTTCTGCCGTTCCTTCAGTGTGCCGGCCTCGCGCTTCGACTGGCGCAGCTTGATGGCCGACGAGATGGTGGCCAGCAGCTTCTCGTTCTGCCAGGGCTTGAGCACAAAGTCGGTGGCACCGGCCTTGATCGCCTTCACGGCTTTCTCAGCATCGCCATAAGCGGTGATGAACACCACCACGGCATCGGGGTCTATCTCCAGGATCTTGTTGAGCCAGTCGAAGCCTTCCTGGCCGCTGATGGCATCCTTGGTGAAGTTCATGTCGAGCAGGATCACATCGTAGGTGTCATCTTTCATCAGCTGGGGGATCTTGTCGGGGGATGTCTCGGTGGTGACCTGCTCCACGTGGTTTTTCAGCAACAGTTTCAGGGCAAAAAGGATGTCTTCGTTGTCATCAATTGCCAGTACTTTTCCTTGTTTCTTTTCCATAGGTGGGGTATTTGATTTCTTCAAGTTCCTAAGTTGCAGTAAAGATAAGAAGAATATTCATACGATGTTCGGAATCGTACTATAAATGTTTCATAATCGAACAATAGAAAACGGAGATTGTTTGCGGGGCTTGTCTTCAAGGTGTTGCTAGGCAGGTGATTGCGTGTTTTGGCATGGAAGATGATACAGAGATGCCAAACGCATCACATCACAAAAAAAAGCATTATGGACCGAGTCATTGAAAAGAAGAACAAGCTGCTCAGCAAACGCAACATCTGGCTGATGGTAGGCGGTGTTCTTGCTGCACTGGTAGTTTACAACATTTTCTTCGGGGATAAAAGCTCCAAGCTGAACGTGGAAAAGGAGAAGATCACCATAGAAACCATTGAAAAGGATGTTTTTAAGGATTATATCGCCGTGATAGGAACCGTGGAGCCGATCAAGACGATATACCTGGATGCTGTCGAAGGCGGAAGAGTCGAAGAGATTATGATAGATGAGGGCAACATGGTGGAGAAAGGCGATGAGATACTTCGCCTGAGCAACACCAACCTGATCGTGCAGATATCCAACAACGAAGCACAGGTGGCCCGGGCCATCAACGAGCTGCGCCAGGCCCGCCTGCAGATGCAGCAACAGAAGCTCAACAACGAGCGGCAGCTGATCGACCTGCGCAGGGAGCTGGACCAGCAGCGCCGCCAGTATCAGAACAACCAGAAGCTGTATGAGAACGACCATATCTCTTACGAAGAATATAAGCAGAGCAAGGAAAGCTATGAAGCTACCTCCAGGAAATTCGAGCTTTTCCGGAAAGCCCAGAAGCAGGACAGCATATTTCGTGAGGTACAGATACAGGGACTCGAAAAATCCGTTGACCGGCTGGAGAAGTCGGCCGACATCGTCCGCGAAAAGCTGGAGAACCTGAACGTGAAGGCACCGGTCAATGGCGAGCTGGCCAGCCTGGTGCCCGAGGTGGGACAGGTGATCAACTACGGCACCCGCATCGGCAAGATCAACATACTGGACGACTATAAACTCAACGTGGAGATCGATGAGCACTACATCGCCCGTGTACGGCGGGGGCTGCCGGGATCATTCGACTATACCGGCGACAGCTACGGGCTGAAAGTCACCAAGAAATATCCCGAGGTCAACCAGGGCCAGTTCACCGTCGACATGGAGTTCACCAACCACACGCCCAAAGACATCAACATCGGCCAGACTTTCCGGATTAAGCTGGAGCTGGGACAATCCAAGCAGGCCGTGCTGATACCGCGGGGCGGTTTCTACCAGAGCACCGGCGGACAGTGGGTGTACGTGGTGGATGAGTCGGGCGATTTCGCCACCAAACGCAACATCCGTATTGGTCGCCAGAACCCGCAATACTACGAGGTGATAGAAGGCCTGCGGCCGGGCGAGAAGGTGATCGTCTCAAGCTACGACAACTTCAATGAGGTGGATAAGTTGATGTTGAGGGAGTAGGGAAGGCTAAGAAGAAGGCTAAGGCTAAGAAGAAAGGCTAAGAAGAAGGCTAAGGCTAAGGAAGAGAAGAAGAAGAAAGGCTAAGGCTGAGAAAGAGAAGAAGAGATAAGGCTAAGGCTAAGAGAGAGAAGAAAGAGAAGAAGAGAAGATAATGCTAAGGCGCAGAAGGACGAAGATTAAGGCTGAGAAAGAGAGAATATAAGATTATCAGAAGAAAACAGCAAATACAATAAAAAACCCCTTGCAATAAATAAATAAGAAACACCAAAACCCAAAGACATGATACGTACAAAAGAATTGGTCAAAGTTTTCAGAACCGATGAGGTGGAAACAACCGCCCTGAACAAAGTCAACCTGGAAGTAGAATCCGGCGAGTTTGTCGCCATCATGGGACCCTCCGGATGCGGCAAATCAACCCTGCTGAACCTGCTGGGACTGCTCGACAACCCTTCCGGTGGTGAGCTGCATTTCATGGACCATGAAGTCTCGAATTACACCGAGCGCAAACGCACCAACCTGCGGAAAGCCAACATTGGCTTTGTCTTTCAGAGCTTCAACCTGATCGACGAACTCAACGTCTATGAGAACGTAGAATTGCCCCTGTTGTACCTGAACAAGCCCAACTCCGAGCGTAAACAGCGCGTGGAAGAGGTGCTCGAGCGCATGAAAATGTCGCACCGCAAGAAGCACTTCCCCCAGCAGCTCTCCGGTGGACAGCAGCAGCGCGTGGCCATTGCCCGTGCCGTAGTGGCCAATCCCAAGCTGATACTGGCAGACGAGCCTACAGGTAACCTGGACTCGGCACACGGCGAAGAGGTGATGAACCTGCTACAGCATCTCAACAACGAAGGCACCACCATCGTGATGGTAACCCATTCGCCTTCCGACGCTGAAAAGGCACACCGCATCGTACAGCTGTTCGACGGCCAGATCGTCACCGAGAACATCAAGCAGGTGCTATAATCATTGCTAGCCAGGAAATTTATAAGGGCTTATTAAAATTACCATTCTTATATATTCTTGTGTATGGATAAAAGCATGTTGAAAACCAGTTTGTTGTGACGCCAACAAGGGTATAGAATTTGTAAAGAATGAAGTCATAAAAGCCTTTCATTTTTACGCTGACAGAAATCACAAGACAGAAGATCAGAAACAAGTTGAGATCCCCATTATTTTTGATTCGTTCTTCTGTTCACTCCAGAGTTAGTTTCATTGGGGATAAAAAGGATTGATTATGAAAACCACACGAATCGTTTTAGGTCTGATGTTGCTGCTGATGACAGGATTCAGCCAGGCCGGTCCGGCTTCCGGCAGCATAGCCCGGGGCCAGGATTTCGAGAAAGACATCAAGGTAAAGGGTTTTAACGGACTGGACATCACCATCGCCTGCGAGCTTTACCTGCGGCAGGGCGATGAGGAGTCCCTCCGCATCGAAGCCGAGAAGAACGTGCTGGACTACCTGGAGGTGGACGTCGAGGACAGCACCCTGTACATCGAGACGGACCGCGACCGCAATTTCGATGACTGGGATGTGGAGGTTTACCTGACCGTCAAAGAGCTGAAGTCAATAGACATAGGCGGGGCCGTTAAGCTGCGCACCAATGGTACCATCAAAGGCGACAAGCTCGAGCTCGACATCTCGGGGGCAGCCGACCTGGACATGCGCATCGAGGTGGACAAGCTGCTGGCTGATTTTGGTGGCGCCGTGAATGCGGAGATCAAAGGCAAAGCCCGTTATGTGGTCATGGACATGTCGGGGGCCTCCAACGTCGAAGCCGACGACCTGTTGACCGACGCTTTCTACCTTGAGTTCAGCGGCTTCGGCAAGGCCGACATCTATGCAGAGAAAGTCCTGAAGGTGGACATGTCCGGCATGGGCGTGGTCAAGTACGGCGGCGATCCCAAAAAAGTACGCACCAAATCCTCCGGCCTGGGCATCATCAAACCACGTTGACATAAGTTCTCCAAAATTGTAAAAATCTATACCCCCTTAGCGGACCCCTTAGCGGACCCCTTAGCGGTCCGCTAAGCGGGGTGTTTTTCTCCTGTAAGCCAATTAATTATGCTCAAGAATTACCTGAAAAGCGCCATCAGCCACATCCGTAGGCAAAAAGTCTATTCCCTGATCAACATCCTGGGTTTGGCGGTGGGAATAGCCCTTTTTATTGTTATTGCCCTTTTTGTGAAGGATGAGCTGAGCCACGATGCCTTCCACACCAAGCTGGACAGGCTCTACCGGGTGGAGCTGGGCGACGTGGTGGTCAACAATCCCCGGATTGGCGAATTCCTGGACAACTCTTTTCCCGGGATAGAAAAGACCAACCGTTTTGGCAACAGGAACCTGAGTGTCCAGTATGAAGGAGATAAATTTACCCTGCGCAACTGTGTCTTTGCCGACAGCACTGTTTTTGACATGTTTACTTTTCCCATCATCAAGGGGGATGCGAACCAGCCCTTCCGGGATCCCTTTGATGTTGTCCTGACCCGGTCAACTGCCCAAAAGATATTTGGCGATGCCAACCCCATAGGTAAGGTCATCAAGGTGGACCGGCGGCTGCACTATACGGTGACAGCCGTGGCCAAAGACCTGCCTGACAATTCAAGCATCAAGGCCAATGCCTTTGCCAGTTTCCGAAGCATACCGGCCATCTATGACACCCCCAAAGAGCGCATCTGGGATTCCTACAACAATTTCTACACCTATGTGCTGGTGAACGAGGGCACCAACATTGCCCACCTGGAGGAGAAAGTCAACAAAGACCTGATGGAGATTCTGCTGACGGAAGGGGATATTGACAATAAGAAGGAGTTCGAAGGACAGGAGTTGAGCCTGCGTCCCTTCTCAGAGGTCTATTTCACCCAGGGCCTGAGGTTCGACAATTTTGTGGAGAAAGGCAAGCTTCCCTTTGTAAGGATCTTCATGGCCATTGGGGCTTTCATCCTGATACTGGCCTGTGTGAACTTCGTCAACATCTCCACGGCCCGCTCCAGCCTGCGCTCCAAAGAGGTGGGGGTGAGAAAGGTGATGGGATCGAGCCGCGGCCAGCTGATGGTCCAGCATTTGTCCGAAGCTGTGCTGATCGCCCTTTTTGCCACCATTCTGGGACTGGTGCTGGCCGAGCTGATGAGCCCGCTCTTCAACAACATCATCCAGGCGCATGTAAACATTCCCTATACCCTGTCTTTCCTGCTGTTGGTGACCGCAGGCGGCATTCTCCTGGGGTTTTTGGCCGGCATCTATCCGGCACTCATCCTGTCTTCCAAACCCCTGCTCAGCACCATCAAATCCAGTCGCAGTGCAGGAACCCAGGGCTATTCGCTTCGCCGCGTTCTGACTGTCTTTCAGTACACCATCTCCGTTGTGCTGATCATTGCCACGGTGGTGGTGTTTAAACAGCTGGATTATGTGAGGACCAAGGACCTTGGCTTCAACAAGGAGCGCATCGTACACTATTTTGCCGACATCCCCACTGCCCAAAAGGACCTGCTCAAGCAAAGGCTGGGCAAGCATCCGAACGTCACGGCTGTCTCATACGGCAACACCCTGCCGGGCTTGGTGAACATGACACAGGGCTTTCAAACCAAAGAAGACTCTTATGGTTTTCACTCCCTGCCGGTGGATCCCGAATTTTTTGATCTGTTCGAAATGGAGATTGTGAAAGGGCGCAACTTCTTTGAGAAAGGGGAGATGGACATGGAGAAGGCCTACATTGTCAATGAGGAGGCGGCACGGCTGATCGGAGAGGAGCAGATCATCGGCAAACCTTTCCGCTTGTGGAGCCGTGATGAGATGGGACAGATCGTGGGCGTGGTCAAGAATTTTCATTTCAGAAGCCTCCACCACAAGATTGAGCCGCTGGTGATGTATTACCGCCCGGAATGGTGCCCGCGGATGTTTGTCAAGGTGAAGAATGAGAAGCTGGGCAGCACCATTGACGAGATCAGGGCCACCACGCTGGACCTGGTGCCCGACCTGGTGTTCAACTACCGTTTTGTCGACGAAAGTTTCGACCGGATGTACAAAAAGGAAGAACGCTACGGCAGGCTTTTCGGCTATTTTGCCCTTGTGGCCATCTTCATAGCCTCCCTGGGGTTGTTTGGTCTGGCCTTGTTCTCCACCAACCAGCGCTTCAAGGAGATCAGCATACGCAAGGTGTTTGGCTCCAGCGCCGGGCAGGTGCTGGGGTTGCTGACCAAAGAGTTTTCCCGGTGGGTGCTTGTGGCCAACCTGATCGGATGGCCCATTGCCTGGTATTTTATGGATGCCTGGCTGCAGGATTTTGCTTACCGCACCACCCTGTCCTGGTTCGTTTTTGCCGCCGGCCTGGTGATTTCGTTGCTGATTGCCTTGTTTACCGTGCTCTTCCAGTCCTATCGTGCTGCCAACGCCAACCCGGCCGAGGTGTTGAGGGATGAATAAGCCCATTATGGGCAGACCGGTTGGGCGAGACACTTACCGTTATGGAGTCGAAACGATTTATGTTGAGATTAATAGGATGCTATTATCGGATTGTGTGGAGTTTTTCTTTGGTAGCAACAATAAAGCGATATTCTTCTAAAAGCCTTAATATATTTTCCCAATGTTGTTCAAAATACTCATGCAACTCTTTCAATGAAGTATTTCCTGTCTGAAAGAAAATTACCCTGGGTTTGTTTTTTTCTGTAACAAACTTCATGTAAAAATCTGTATCTTTTGTTAGTATAACATATTGGTGGTTAATAGCATACTGCCATACATCATTGTCCGACATAGATGGGTCTATATCCGCAATATGTACAAATTTGGGGTCATTAAAAAAGCTGAAATTTTTGGGTAAGTTAACATCAACAAGGAACCGGAAGTTCATGAATCAGGAAGCTTTTAAGGGATGGCTTGAAAAGGAATGATCCGCTAACCTGGAGGCAAATTCCAAACAGGCAGTTATATCTTCTTTCTCCAAAACAGGATATGCAGCAAGGATGTTATCATACGTTTCTCCTGCAGCAATATATTCAAGAATCGTCTTTACTGCAATACGCATTCCTCTGATGGTAGGTTTTCCGTTGCATATTGCCGGATCGATTGTTATTCTTTCCATAATAGATTTTTTCACAAATTAGTAAAAAAGAATAATTTAAAAAACTCTCTTTTATTTATCAACGACATTTCGTATAGAATAGTTCCTTCTGAGGATGATTTAATAAGAATTATGCCCCATCCATTGTTCCCGACAAAAGATAAGTGTTTATTTGTACCCTTGCTAAAAAGGGAGCGATTATCAACAATCCAGCAATGCAACCAATAATTTGAGAAAGCCAGGCTAGCATGAATCTTATCACTTGCTGGCGAAAAAAACATCTGATTGCAGCACCCTTCCCTTTTTCTTCGTAGGGGTTAGAAAAAGCCTTAACCATGAAAAAATTGCTATCCCTTACACTCGTATTCATATTGGCAGGAACGCAGTTCTCCTGCGAAGAGAAGGACCAACCCAAACCCGACCTTGAGCCCAAGCCCATTGAAGTCACACCCCAGGCCCGGCAGCTGATCGACGCCGACAACCGTTTTGGCCTGGAGCTGTTTCGTAACATCACCGCCGGTGCGGATCAGCCCGAAAACACGATGCTCTCGCCGGTAAGCGTGTCGCTGGCCCTGGCCATGACCTACAACGGCGCCGAAGGGGACACGAAGACCGGCATGGAAGAAACCCTGAATTTGTCAGGTCTCTCCACCCGGGAGATCAACGAATCTTACCAGTCCCTTATGGAAGCCCTGCTTTCCGTGGATCCCAAAGTGACCATGGAGATCGCCAACTCCATCTGGTACCGGCAGGGATTTTCCATTGAGCAGGATTTCATTGATGTGAACAGGGAATACTACGATGCCCGCGTCGAAGCCCTCGATTTCGATTCACCGGATGCTGTGAAGACCATCAACAACTGGGTGGGCGATCAGACCCAGGGTAAGATCCCCAAAATCATCGACAGCATCGATCCGCTTACCATGATGTACCTGATCAATGCCATATACTTCAACGGCAAATGGTCACACCAGTTCGACAAGGATAAGACATCCCAACAACCTTTTTATCTTGCCGATGGCAGCGAAATCCAGGCGGATATGATGCAGACCGAAGCCGGCTTCAGGTATCTTGGGAACGATTTGTTCCAGGCTGTCGGGATGCCCTATGGAAGAGGCAACTACAGCATGGTGTGCATGCTGCCCCGGGAAGATCTGGAAGTGGGAGACCTCATTCAGCAGATGGATGCGGAGAACTGGAACCATTGGATGCAGGCGATGGACAGTGCCAATGTGCAGGTCCACCTGCCCCGCTTCAGCTTTGAATACGGGAAAACATTGAACGAACTGCTGAAAGCCATGGGTATGGAAGATGCCTTCGATGCCAACAAGTCCGATTTCAGCGGCATCAACCCCGACAGGAAGGATCTGCACATCTCAGAGGTCAAGCATAAGACTTTCGTGGAGGTGGACGAGAAGGGCACAGAGGCCGCCGCGGTGACATCGGTCACTGTGGGTGTAACCAGTGTCGATCCCAATCAGCCGGTGGTGGTCAAATTCGACCGTCCCTTCGTGTTTGCCATCCGCGAGGTGACAACCGGCACGATCGTTTTTGTGGGGAAGGTGGAGAATCCGGGAGATAATGCGTGAATGCGTGAATGCGTAAATACGTGAATGCGTGAATAAGTAAATGCTTGAATGTGTGAATGCCTGCCCCGCAGGAACAAAGTGGAGGCGGGGATGGAAGGATTGAATGATTGAACAACAAAGGGTCATGAGAATAAAAGTTGTGATAATAGGAATCGTCCTGGGCCTGATGAGTTGCAGCACAGAGGATGATGCACAGATCA
>CAJXLE010000073.1 GCA_913055895.1 uncultured Bacteroidota bacterium
AGGAACCGATGGGCTTCCGCTTGGTGACTTGAACTGGTTCCCGGATAAGAAGCAGGAATTCCTGAATAACCGCGAAAGTTATGTGCAAGGAATCCATGACATAGCCGGAGAGAAAGAATCATTTGAAATTAAGAAAGAAGTTGACACAAGGAAAATAACATCCTGGAAGGAAGGAAAGCTGATCCTTGAGGATATAGCTTTTTCCGATATGATTAAGGAATTAGAACGCTGGTATGGTGCGGAAATAAGCCTCACAAAGGATTTAAAGGGAAAACATAGCTTTACTATGACAATTACTGATGAAAATTTACAAGAAGTCTGTAATTTAATCAAAGAATCAACACCAATCGACTATAAAATAAAGAACAATAAAGTAGTATTTTTTAGTACAAATTAAAACCGAGACAATATGGATATATAGTATCTAAAGTAGTGGTTTTGTTGATTATACTTCAATTCTGGCTTCATAATAACAGATAATTGATTGTGTAATCAATAACCCCTAACTCTATGAAAAAACTAGCAGATCCTTATTTTTATCGTTGTTCAAAATTGTTATTCAGAACTATGAGAACAACTATTATCTTAATTCTCTTAAGTGCATTTAATGTCTATTCAATAGACAATTATGCTCAAAACAAGCAACTTTCACTGGAGTTCAATAAAGTTCCTTTAAAACAAGTGTTGCAGAATATTGAGCAACAAAGTGATTTTTATTTCATGTATAATAATGCACTTATAGATGTTCAGCAGAAAGTAAGTGTAACCACTAACAAGAATGATGTTTACACAGTATTAGATCATTTGCTGAAAGATACTGACATTTCATACAAAGTATTGAATAAGCAAATTGTATTAACCCCTGCTTCAGGTAAAGGAAATTCAAAAACCCTTTTGCCACAGCAAGGTAAAATTATTACCGGGGTAGTAAAAAACACCGATGGAGAAACACTACCCGGGGTAAACATTACCATAAAGGGAACCAATAAAGGGACAACTACTGATATTGATGGGAATTATAAGATTTCTGTAGAAGAGGAATCAGTGGTTCTTGTATTTTCATTTGTTGGATATAAAAAGCAAGAGATTCCTGTAAAAGATAAGACAGAGATCAATGTTACCTTAAAGCAGGAAATGCAGAAATTGGATGAAGTAGTTGTTATTGGTTATGGTTCTTCTAGTAAAAAGATGTTGAGTAGCTCGGTTTCAAGTGTTGATGCAGAGGATATAGAAGAAACCATGTCAAGTGGTGTTCAGGAAGCCTTGCAGGGTAAAACTTCGGGAGTACATATCAATCGAAATTCTGGGACTCCTGGCTCAGGAATTTCAGTAAATGTAAGGGGTAAAAGTTCTATTTCCGCAGGAACTCAGCCATTGTATGTTGTGGACGGAGTACCAATTACACGGGGCGATTATAGCCAGATAAGCATGGAGGGACAGGGCATTTCAGCTATTGCTGATATTAATCCGAATAATATTAAATCGGTCAGTATTTTAAAGGATGCTTCTGCAGCTGCTATTTATGGAGCCAGAGCGGGTAATGGAGTTGTGTTGATTGAAACAAAAGATGGTCGAAAGGGCGAAACTAAAATTAACGTAAAATCCTATTATGGTGTTCAGGAAGTCTATGAGAAACTGGATATGATGAATGCTAACGAATGGAAAAATTATGTTAGGTGATGAATGCCAAACAGTATGCCTCCTATTTCAGGGAAGGACGTCGCTATGAATTGATGACCGAGGGAGTAACGGACCCTGAAGACGTGATGGATGAGTTAGACAATGCTTATCCCTTTAATCCCGATACCTTGGGAACAGGGACAAACTGGATGAATGAAATTTTCCAAAGTGCTCCCGTTCAGCAACATCACCTGTCCATTCAGGGCGGCAGCGAAAAGACAAAAGTTTTCGCCTCAGCTTCTTATTACGATCAGGATGGTATTGTTGGCGGGTCAAAAGCCAATTTTAACCGTGCCACGGCTCGTGTGAATGTTGACCATGATGCAAAGGACTGGTTGAAGATCGGTACCAAAATTTCCTACACCAATCTCAACAGGAAACAAATTGAGGAGAACAACGAGTTTGGGGGTGTCATCAGCAATGCAATGGCAATAGATCCCCTGACTTCTGTATATGTTGATGATTTTGATGATCTTCCTGACAAATATCTTGCCCAGGTCACCGATAATTTTCCAAACCCGGAAAACTCATCCCTTAAAGCACCCGGCGATAAAGGGTATTACGGAATGTCCCCTTATGTTCAGAATGAAATAGTCAACCCTGTAGCACAGATGAATAATGATCACGGAAGATGGTCGCAGGACAAACTGGTAGCAGGTTTCTATGCCAACTTTAAGCCTATTGAAGGCCTGAACATACGTTCAAGTTATGATATTGACCTGTCCTACGGAAATAACCATTACTGGACACCCAGGTATTATTACCATTCAGTCAATTATAACTACAGAAACAATACAGGCCGGTCAACAGATAAATGGTTTACCTGGCAGCTGGAAAATGTAGCCAACTATAAGAAAAGCTTTGGGGATCATGCCTTTGACTTTATGGCCGGTATGACAGCAAGAGAATACAACCACTTCAACCTGAATGGATACGGAGAAGTGCTGCAGGAGGAGAGCTGGGATTTCGCCGTGCTGGATGCTGTGCTTAGCGATACCACCAGGGCTGCGGCAGGAGGATACCGCGACGAAAACCGGTTGTTTTCCTATTTTGGACGGGTTCAATATGATTTCCAGGAGAAATACCTGTTAAATGCCACCCTTAGAGCAGATGGTTCTTCAAAACTTGCAAAGGGCAATAAATACAGGTATTTTCCTTCAGTTTCTTTAGGCTGGGTGGTGACCAAGGAAGATTTTCCACTGCCTGACGTTATTAATTTCCTGAAACTCCGTGCCAGTTGGGGACGCAATGGCTCCATCGGCTCGCTGGGTAATTTTGACTATGTATCCACCATTAAAAGCGATGCTGAGTCCAGTTACTATTTGAGCGGAGGCAACAAGCTCACCGGGGCAGAGCCAGCGAGCCTGGCCAATCCGGACCTTGTCTGGGAAACCAGTGAACAAATTGATATAGGTTTTGACCTTTACCTTTTCAATAATCAATTGACCCTGACGGCTGATTATTATAAGAAAACCACCATTGATTTGATCACAACAGGACCCGTGCCGCTTTATGTGGGCAATGATCAGCCCCTGGTCAATGCCGGCGATGTGGTCAATTCAGGTGTTGAACTTGAGCTGGGACTGAAGAAAAAGATGGGCGACTTTTCTTATGATATAAGCGCACAAGCTTCGTATTTAAAAAATGAAGTGACTTATATCGGGAACAAGGCTTCCACCTTATTAGGGGCCAATTTAGGAACCACCGGCGCCATTACCCGGGCAGAAGAAGGGAAGCCTATGTGGTACTTCTATGGCTACCAGGATGATGGCATATTCAACTCCTGGGGGGAAGTCCAGTCTTATACGAACGATGAGGGAAACCTGATTCAGCCCAATGCCGTCCCCGGCGACATAAAGTTTAAAGACATCAATGGAGACGGAGATATCAATGAAGACGACAAGACCATGATCGGAAATCCACACCCCAAATGGTCTTTCAGCCTCTCAAGTACCTTTACGTATAAAAATTTTGATTTGAACTTGTTTTTCAATGGCCGTGCCGGGGTAGACACCTACTTTGGCGCATACCGCACGGATTTGAACATGAACAACAAACCGGAATTTTTCTACGACGAGGCATGGACAACGCAAAACACTTCTGCTGACTTCCCAAGAAAGACAGTTGATGATGAAAACAGAAACTTCTCTCACAACAGCATGTTTGTGTTTGACGGCTCGTTTTTGCGTCTGCAATCAGCAGAACTGGGTTATACCCTGCCTGAAAAATTAACCAGCAAAGCTAAAGTGGAGAAATTAAGGGTTTATATATCCGGACAAAACCTGTTTCTGTTAACCAAATACCCCGGTGATCCTGAGGTTGGAAATACCGGTGGTTATGGTGGCAGCAGCATTGGCGTGGATCGTGGCCTGTATCCCAGGTCAAGAATCCTGAGTATTGGAGCAAGTGTTAATTTTTAGATTGAAATCAAAATATATTTATTATGAAAAAGATAATTCTGCTTAGTTTGCTCATTGTTGTTGCAAACTCATGCAAAGAGGATTGGCTCGAATTGGATCCAATCGGTGAAAAATTTGAGACCAACTACTATCAAACCGAAGAGGAAATTTTTTCGGGACTGGTCTCAGCCTATTCGATTCTTCAACCCAAATATTACAGCGGATGGTCTTCTTATTATTTCCTGGCCAATTTCCCAAGTGATGATGCAAAGGTTGTCGGAGGGGGACCTGGGGATCGTCCGGAATACCATGAGATTGGTGAGTTTCGCACTGTTCCGACCAATCCTGCTGTCTTACAACTATGGCGCAGAGACTTCTATGGCGTTTACAGGGCAAATGTGGTGATTGAAAATGCAGACCCCGAAGCATCACAAAAATCAAAAGAATATATTGCCGAAGCCAAATTCCTGAGGGCATACTTCTATTTTGAACTGCTGCGCTTTTTTGGAGATGTTCCTTTGATAACCGGGACTTTAAACCCCGATGAATACAACCAGCCAAGGGACCCTGCAGAGGAAGTTTTTGCGCAGATAATAGAAGATTTGACTGAAGCCATTCCTGATTTGCCGGTAAAATCTTCTTTAGGAAGCGGTGAGCTTTACCGGGCCACCAAGGGAGCCGGGCAGTCTCTACTGGGCAAAGCTTACCTGTATATGGCCTCTCCCTATTACCAGCAAACCTACGATTTTCCAAAATCGGCAAATGAATACTATGAACTTGCTGCAGGCCGGTTTGAGCAGGTCATTGGTGGAATATATGAACTGGAAGACAATTACGACGACATTTGGCGATACAGTCATGAACACGGCTCTGAATCAATTTTTGAAATAGAATATGCCAACATCAGCAGGGGAGGCGACTGGGGCAACGGTCGTGTCAATGGAGGAAACATCGATGTTCAGATGTCGGGACCCCGTGGAATCTCAACTGATACCCTGTTGGCAGGCTGGGGATTTGATATGGTCTCCAAAGATTTGATTGACGCCTATGAAGCCGAAGGTGATTCTGCGCGGAAGTATGGCACCGCATACGGTGAAGATTTTCTCAATGAGATTGGGGCCACCGACTGGGAAAAGACGGAAGGATATACCGGCTGGTATAGTAAGAAGCGTGCGCCCTGGGCCCATATTACTTTCCAAAGTAGTCCCGAGTGGAACTTTGAGACCAATGAGCGCATGATCCGCTATGCCGATGTACTGCTCATGTGCGCTGAAGCTTATCTGCAGTCCGGCACAGGTGATCCGCTGCCTCTGGTGAATCAGGTCCGTGAACGTGCTATGCTTGACCCCCTCGGATCTGTAGACATGGAGGATATCAAGCTGGAACGCCGCCTGGAACTCGCCATGGAAGGTCACCGATTCTTTGATCTGGTCAGATGGGGAGATGCCGCTTCAGAATTGGGCGAATTGGGTTTTGAGGAAAACAAACATGAAGTCTTCCCCATCCCTCAATCTGAGATCGATAACTCCAACGGAAAACTGGAACAAAACCCCAATTACTAATCTATACATATGGGGCGTCATCCCCTGAAACTGTTATATATGAAAGTCTAATCTTCAGGAAAATGATCTATTTGACAAGAAGCACCTTTTTAAAAAAATTATTCTCTAATCCCAAAAACTCAACAACGATGAAACACATGAAATTAGTTTTAAGCATTGCCATGATAGCAATGATAGGTATTTTCACCGCGTGTGAAGATGATGAGAAAAGTGCGCCAGAACCCTTTGCCAATTTCCAGTATGAAGTCAGCGAAGATAATCCATTGGAAGTGAGCTTTACAAATGCTTCCGAAAATGCTGAAAGCTATGCATGGGACTTTGGCGACGGAGAAACCTCAACAGAAGAAAACCCTGTGCACACTTATGCCGAGGCCGGAACGTATGATGTGGTTCTCACCGCCACCAATGCCGACGATGTAAGCACACAGGCTACCAAAACGATTGAAATTGGTGGTCCTAACTTATTGGCAGGAGAAGACTCCAAAACCTGGAAACTTTATCGTGAAAACACCAGCATGGGTGTAGGCCCCAATCCTGACCAGGCACGTTCTTGGTGGTCCCTTTCAAATGATGGCAGCCGCCCTTGTGTCTACAAACACGAGTTCATTTTCCATACCGATGGCACTTTCGAATTTAAGGACAATGGTGTCTTCTGGGGAGAAGAAGCTGTTTTTGAAGGAACCGATGTGGTAGCCACTTGCTTTGAAGCCAGTGCAGCCAATATGGTGAACAGCGAAGGCGACGATGTGAGTGCCTGGTTGAGTGGAACACACGAATATGATTACAACAAAGAATCGGGCGAAATAACTTTAAACGGTGAAGGCGCCTGGATGGGACTTCCTCAGCTTGGAACCGACGGCGAATCAATCGTTCCCCAGGAGAGCAAAACCTTTAGTGTCGAGATTGAAGAGCACGACGGATATGACTTGATGACCATCTCTTATTATTACAATGAAGGCACAGCTGACAATGTATATTGGGACTTCACTTATGTAAGTTATGACAGTTGGGATAATGAACCTGACCTGGTAACGGAACAGGAAGAGTTTGGAGAAGACCTTGCGGACATCACTCCGGATGAGATCTTTTTAACCTTTGCCTCCAAAGATGCAGCCGACATGGCCACCATCGATACAGTTGCTTCCGGCTCCAGTGTTGAATTTGGTGTTGAAAATCCTGCCGACGCAACAGCTGATAGCGTGGGTCAATTCACCAGGACAGCAGGCACTCAGTTCCAGGAGCTTCAGTTCCGTGCAGCTCCCGATCCGAAGGACATTCAATTTGATAATTTCACAACAGCCAAAATTGATGTCTATATTCCCGCTGATACGGACTTTGATGGCACCGACCTTCAGAAACATATGGTGTTCGGTTTTGCCGATATGAGCGAGACTGAAGAATGGTGGAACAGCCCCGAGCAGTATATTGTGGAAGGAGCTGACCTTGTTGTGGGCGAATGGACTACCTATACCTTTGACCTCACGGCTACGGAAGTGTTAAACAGGAACAGCCTGGACATGCTCTACCTTGGCCTGGGCGGCGGAGGACACACCGCTGGCGGCACTTTCTATGTTCGCAACCTTACTTTTGAATAAGAAAATCTTTTTCCATAAGATGTGGCCGGTTTTTTTCGGCCACATCTTTTTTAACTTTCATGATGAACAACAATCTTTAACTGCTTTTTCCATCGGTCTTTATTTATTGTATTTCTACAGCAGCCGCAAAGCAGTTTTCGATCTATTGCAAATTATAGAACCAGACCTTTGAAACGGACGGCCTTAAACAAAACAGGATGTTGTTGATCAGCTAAAGACCAGCTGATTATGAGTAGGCGGCCTTTTTAAGTACGGACCATTAGATTTTTTTCAGTTCCTCTTTTTATCTGGCCCTCTGTAATATGAGTGAAATTTTTTTGGGCTGATGATGGCCCTTGTCTCCGGTGTTGAGTATTTGTGGAGTGACCCTGATGATGCTGCGATCGTTGCTCAACAAGACACCTCTTGTGTTGCAATCCATTTGGGCACCAGGATGGGGTGCTCGCTGGTGACAGGATGAATTCCTGTGGAGAAGGACACCATCAACTGGATGTGGATTTGCCCCGCTACAGGTGCTTCCGGCAGTTATATGTTCACGTATTCAAGAATTGGGAAGCTGGAATGCAACCGGTGACCAGCAACATGCAACGCTTATTTGTTCAAAATAAATTTATTGATATGAAACGATACTTACTATTGATGGGTTTGGTCTTTTTTTCTTTCCTGGCCAACGCTCAGTATGACAAACTGGTTTGGGAAGATGATTTTGATTACGCAGGACTACCCGACTCTTCAAAATGGTCTTATGATACCGGCGGTCATGGATGGGGCAACAATGAGCTTCAGTATTATACACAGGCGCGAAAAGCCAATGCCCGGGTGGAAGATGGCAAACTGATCATTACCGCCCGCAAAGAAGCTTATAAGGATAAGGACTATACTTCGGCCCGGCTGGTAACCCGCCATAAGGGAGACTGGGCTTACGGGCGCATCTCGGTGCGCGCTAAGCTGCCCAGGGGGAAAGGAACCTGGCCGGCCATCTGGATGCTGCCCACCGACTGGAAATACAGCGACGGCGGATGGCCCGACAACGGGGAAATTGACATCATGGAACATGTGGGCTATGACCCTGGTGTGGTCCATGGCACCATCCATACCAAGGATTTTAACCACAGCGACGGAACCCAGAAGGGAGAACAGGTCGAAGTACCCGATGCCATGGATGCCTTTCATACCTATAGCATTGAATGGACCCCTCAACACATCAAATGGTATGTGGACGACAACCATTATTTTACTTACCGCAACAATGGAGCCGGATGGAGCTCCTGGCCCTTCAACCACCCTTTTCACCTGATACTGAATATTGCCGTTGGCGGCGACTGGGGAGGAGCTGAAGGAGTCAACGAAGATATTTTTCCCGTTCAGATGGAAGTGGACTATGTACGGGTCTATCAACAATAAACAGGTGCGGGTTTTCTGCCTTTTCCCTGAATCTGTGTGCCGGAACAACTCTGACAACGATTATTTAACTTTTAAGATATGATCCAGTTAAGAACAATTTGTTATGTTTTGATGGCGATGCTGGCAACAACCCAAGTTATGGCCCAGCAAAGCGTGGGTGAAGACATCCCGCAAAAGGTGGATTCTGTGATGAGCCGGATGACCCTGGAGGAGAAGATTGGTCAGCTCAACCAGCTGACCGGCGATGGAGAGGTGACCGGCCCGGTTACCCTGAACAACAGCTATCAGGACCAGATCCGGCAGGGGATGGTCGGATCGATGCTCAACGTCAACGGTGCGGAATATACCCGAAAAATCCAGAAAATTGCTGTGGAAGAATCCCGTCTGGGTATTCCCTTGATTTTTGGATATGACGTGATCCACGGTTATAAAACCATTTTTCCGGTACCCCTCGGAGAAAGTGCCAGCTGGGACCTGGAGGCGATCGAAAAAGCCTCCCGCATTGCTGCCCGTGAGGCTACAGCTGCCGGTCAGCACTGGACTTTTGCACCCATGATGGATATTTCCAGGGATGCCCGTTGGGGCCGTGTCATGGAGGGAGCCGGAGAAGATCCTTTCTATGGGTCTATGGTGGCCCGTGCCCGCATCCGGGGTTTCCAGGGCGAAGATTTTTCCAAAGACCACACCATGCTGGCATGCGCCAAGCATTTTGTGGGTTACGGAGCCGCCCGGGGCGGACGCGATTACAATACGGTGGATATGTCCATGCGCCGGCTGCACGAGACTTTTCTCCCTCCTTTCAAGGCTGCCATCGATGAAGGGGTCGCCACCTTCATGTCTTCCTTCAACGAGCTCAACGGCGTGCCGGTTACCGGCAGCAGGGAACTGGTGAGAGGCCTGCTCAAAGATCAATGGGGCTTTGACGGTTTTATTGTCTCTGACTGGGGCTCCATCCAGGAGATGATGCCCCACGGGGTGGCTGCCGATAAATATGAAGCAGGCGAGCTGGCCATGAACGCGGGCATCGACATGGACATGGAAGGCCATGTGTATATACAGGAGCTAAAAAATCTTCTGGAAGACGGCCGCATCAGTGAAGAGCAGATCGATGACGCCGTGCGGCGTATTTTGACCAAGAAATTTGAACTGGGCCTTTTTGATGATCCCTACCGGTATTGCAATGTGGAAAGGGAAGAAAGGGTCATCCTCAGCAAGGAGCACCGGGCTTTTGCCCGCAAGGCGGCCGCCAAATCCATGGTGCTGTTGAAGAACGACAAGGTGCTTCCTCTGAGCAAAAACCTGGATGACATTGCCCTCATTGGTCCCCTGGTCCAAGCCGATCAGGAGTATATCGGCACCTGGTCGGCCCGGGGTGAAAGCAAACACGTGGTCAACGTGATGGAGGGCTTCCGCAACAAGCTGGGTGAGGGCGTCAACCTACATTATGCCAAGGGTGCTTCCTTTACCGGTGGCGATAAAGAAGGCTTTGAAAAGGCCCTGGAGGCGGCCTCCAATGCCGATGCCATCGTGGCGGTGGTGGGAGAAAGTGCGATGATGTCGGGAGAGGCCCTTTCCCGTATGGATATTGGCCTTCCCGGTGTTCAGAAAGAGCTGGTCCTTGAGCTGGCCAGGCTGAACAAACCGCTGGTGGTCGTGCTGATGAATGGACGGCCGCTGGCCATCCCCGAAGTGGACCAGGCTGCCCCTGCCATCCTGGAAGCCTGGCTGCCCGGCACCGAAGGCGGCAATGCCATAGCCGATGTGGTCTTCGGCGATTATAACCCTTCCGGCAAGCTGACGGCCTCCTTTCCCCATGCTGTGGGCCAGGTGCCCGTTCAATACGAACACAAAAACACAGGCCGCCCCAAGGTGGAGTCGCAACGCTATACTTCCAAATACATCGACGGTCCCAATAAACCGCTCTATCCCTTTGGCTATGGCTTGAGCTATACCAGCTTTGAATACTCCCAGCCTGTTTTGAACAGTCAACAGATGAATTTCAATGAAACCCTCCGTGTGCAGGTCGATGTGGAAAATACAGGAGAAAGAGCCGGCGAGGAGGTTGTGCAGATGTATGTACGCGACCTGGTGGGCAGCGTTACCCGCCCGGTGAAAGAATTGAAGGGCTTCAAAAAAATATCCCTGGAGCCGGGAGAAAAGAAAACCGTAATTTTTGAACTACGGGCCGACGACCTGGCCTTTTATACAAGGGATATGGAATATAAGGCAGAACCCGGTGAATTCAAGGTCTTTACCGGTTCAAGCTCAGAAGATGTACAATCAGCCAGATTTAAACTTTTAGCGCAATGAAAACAATACTATCCCTGGTACTTTTTATCTTGAGTGTGGGTTGCGTTTCAGCACAGCAACAGTCCTACCATATGATATGGCAGGATGAATTCGATGGCCAGGGCCATCCCGATTCTTCCCGCTGGAATTACGAGACAGGAGGAGATGGTTGGGGCAACAATGAGTTGCAATACTATACGGAAAGGCGCCTGAAAAATGCCCGCCTGGAGAATGGCCGGCTGATCATTGAAGCCCATAAAGAGTACTACCAGGGCAATGATTATACGTCAGCCCGGCTGACCACCAAAAATAATGGGGATTGGGTTTATGGGCGGATGGAGGCCAGGGCCAAACTGCCTGCGGGCAGAGGCACCTGGCCTGCCATCTGGATGCTGCCCACCCAATGGATCTATGGCAACGGGAGCTGGCCGGATAACGGAGAGATCGACATCATGGAACATGTGGGCTATGAGGAAGGCCTCATCCATGGTACCATCCATACCCATGCCTACAACCATATGGATGGGACCGATAAGGGGGGGACAACGCAGGTACCCGATGCCACCGAGGCCTTTCACGTGTATGCCATTGAATGGACTCAATCTGAGATCCGCTGGTATGTGGATGATCAGTTGTATTTCACCTTTGAAAATGAAGGGGAGGGCTGGCAAAAATGGCCGTTCGACCATCCCTTCCATCTGTTGATGAATATAGCCATCGGTGGAGACTGGGGAGGGGTTGAAGGTGTCGACAACAGCATCTTCCCCGTTCAGATGCAGGTGGATTATGTAAGGGTCTATCAAACAGCCGACCAGATCGGTGAGCTCATCGAAGGCCCCGGTCAGCTGGTGAGCCGGCAGAAAGGCGTGTCTTTCTCCACCCCTGTCAAGGATGCCCAGTCCTACCAGTGGAGTGTTCCCGAAGGTGCCGAGATTACCACAGCCGCCGATGAAAGACAGGTTACGGTGGACTGGGGCTGCCAGGGTGGCCAGGTGGCCTGCACCATTGTTACCCCCGATTCGGTATATGAAGCCACACATGCTGTGTCAGTCAAAGATCCTCATATCGAAGGCCCCCGTTTTTATGACGCGAACGACGAGCCCCTAACGTTTTCCGTTCCTGAGATGGCCGAAACCACTTATCAGTGGGAGCTGCCTGAAGGAGGCTCCTTTGTCACAGGAGAGGGGACCCACGTCGTAGAGGTGGACTGGCCGGAGCGTGCCGACAGCATCCGGCTGCATGTGACCAATGACTGTGGGGAACAAACGGTCAGTCATTTCCTTTGGGCTCCGGGATCCCAATATCCTTACCCCGACCCCGGGCAACCCTTTAGCCTGCCCGACACCATCGATCCTACTCACTATGATTATGGCGGGGAAGGAGTAGCTTATCATGACGAATCCCCTGCCAATGAGGGCGATGGCATTCGTCAGGATGAGGGCGTAGACACCGAATCACTGGATCAGGGGCACGGCAGCATCGGTTATATCAAGCCGGATGAGTGGCTTGAATATACTATAGAGGTGGAAAATGAGTTCTCTGCCAGGGTTGTATTGCGAATGGCTTCGGCCGTGACGACAAATGGCACGGTGGATGTGCTGGTCAATGGAGAGACCGTCGCCTCAGGCATACAGGCCCGTAATACAGGAGAATGGGACCTGTTTGAAGAATTTGAATCAAACATCTTCACCCTTTCGCCGCAGGATACCCTGCTGCGACTGGAATTTGACAGGTTTAACTTCAACCTGGGGCGGATAGTCGTAAAGCAGGTGGAAACGGCTGTGGATCCATCCCTGAAGCATCCAGCCCTTAACCTGTATCCCAATCCTGCCGGTGAGACACTACATGTTGTCTCTGAAAGAGATATGGAGCATCTGAAGATATACGACTTAACCGGTAGACTGATGCAGTCAAAAGATTTGACCGGTACAAGACGTAAACACCAGTTGAACCTGAGTGCCATACCACCCGGCATGTATTTGATACGTATCGCCCTGACCAACCGGGAATCCATCACTCAAAAAATCATAATAAAATAGGGGCATGCTCCTTATGAAAGGCCGCATAACCCAGCCAAAAATGTTGAGAAATGATGAGTACATCAGGTTTTCTGTCGACTCCTTAAAACCGGGCATGTCTTTCGTCAGGATACGTTCGAATCATTATGGTACAGCACCTTTTGTTGTTTGACCCTCAGGAAGCAAGTGGGAGCAACCTCTTGTTTGTTGTTCAAGAAAGTTGATTTGCAAGGACGATTGAGTAAAAGATTTTTGTTGATAATCATTATATTTGAGACTGGTAAATAACAAACAAATCTAAATCTGATATTATGGCCAATACAAAATCGTACAACAGAGGTTATGTCATTCTCATTGCTGCCATTGCAGCTTTCGGAGGATTGCTCTTTGGCTTTGACACAGGTGTCATCTCCGGAGCCCTTCTTTTGATCAAGGATGATCCTGCATTGATGATCAATGGAATGGACCAGCTGCCAGAGCGTACACAGGAATGGATCGTAAGTATCACCGTACTTGGCGCCGCGGTAGGTGCCCTGGGCAGCGGAAGGATTACCGATATCCTGGGCCGCAAAAAGGTACTGATCATCACTGCCTTCATCTTTGCAGTAGGCTCCATTGGACTGGCTATTGCCGGCAGTGTAGCCGAGCTGATCATATGGAGGCTGATCATCGGTATTGCCATTGGTGTGGCTTCCTATACCGTGCCCCTTTACATCTCGGAGATATCGCCAACACACGTGCGGGGTGCCCTGGTATCGATCAACCAGCTGGCCATCACCGTGGGTATTTTTACCTCCTACCTGGTGGACCTGGGATTTGCCAACTTTGAGGAAGGCTGGCGATGGATGTTCCTGGTGGGACTTCTTCCCTCCCTTATTTTGGGTATCGGCATGTTCTTCCTGCCCGAAACGCCACGCTGGCTGATGAGCCATAAAGGTGAGGACAAATCCCGCAAGGTACTCGACAAGGTGGGAGAGTCCAACAAAGAGGAAGTGCTGGAGCAGATCAAGACCAACATCAAGAAGGAAGACCAGCAACAAGGCTCTTTGAACATTTTCACATCCAAATGGGTCCGGCCTGCCCTGATCATTGGCGTGGGCATCATGATCTTCCAGCAGTTCGTGGGCATCAACACCATCATCTACTATTCGCCCACCATCTTTGAGATGGCCGGCTTTGGTGCCGACAGCGCCAATGCAGTGTACGACGCTATCCTGCCTTCCCTGCCCATTGGAGCGGTCAACTTGATATTTACCGTGGTATCTATTTACCTGGTCGACCGTTGGGGACGAAAACCATTGCTTTACCTCGGACTATCGGGGATGATTGCAGCACTTGTAACGATAGGAATTGCCTTTACTTTCTTTAATGAAAGCGATGTCGCTCTGAAGTGGATGTCTTTCATCGCCATGATTATTTACATCCCATTCTTTGCCATTAGCCTGGGGCCCATTGCCTGGCTGCTAATCTCAGAAGTCTTCCCGACCAAAATTCGTGGTCTGGGCATGAGTATCGCTACCATGGTGAACTGGATTTCTAATTTCATCGTAGCCAACACCTTCTTGTCGCTTGGTAAAGCAACAACAGGCATGATGGCTTCTCCGGTCGATCCGAGCAAGGAAAT
>CAJXLE010000074.1 GCA_913055895.1 uncultured Bacteroidota bacterium
TGGTAGGCATGATCATCTGTCATGATGAAGATGATGTTGGGCGGCTGCTGTTCCTTCTCCTGCTTCTTCTTGGGATTGCAGCTGGAGAGCAACATGCTGAATACAAAAATGTAAAGTAAGCGGTTCATGATAAAAGGTTTTAATAAAAAAATTGACAACAATTAACCATCCAATGCAACCCCCATCCAGTAACCTGCACAGCATGGCAATGAATAATCATAGGGGTTCCATGGCAGAGGTTGCAATAATGATAGATTACGGTTCAAGATGATGCTGATTAATAATGTTTAAGAAGTCTTTTCCCATAAATCCATCTCATTCCATGACTTCAATTTCTTCGCTCAGGCGTATATCGGCTGATGAGCTTCCTATCATCAGCTCAAAGAAGCCGGGTTCCACCACAAAAGCTTCTTTTTCCTCATCGTAATAATGCAGCTCCTGTGCAGGCAGCTCAAAGGACACCTGCCTGGTCTCTCCGGCATCCAGAGACACCCGTTCAAAGCGTTTCAGTTGTTTGTCGGGCATCTTCACCGATGCTTCCCGGTCGCGGACATAAAGCTGGACCACTTCGTCACCCCGGCGGTCACCCGTATTGGTAACATCCAGGCTTACCCGGATCTTCCCTTCACGGTCCAAAGAGGAGGTGGCCTTCAATTCGGAGTATTCAAAACTGGTATAGCTCAACCCGTGGCCAAAGGGGAACATGGGTTCCTCTTCCATGTACTGATAGGTATGGTTGGCCTCGATGATGTTGTACTCGGTGAAAGGGGGAAGCTGCTCTGTGGAGCGGTAGTAGGTCTGCGAGAGTTTGCCGCCGGGGTTGTAATCGCCGAAAAGGACTTCGGCAATGGCTGTACCCTGTGCCTGGCCGGCATACCAGGCCTGAACAATGCCGGGTACCTCATCGAAAGACTCTGCGGGGAAGGGGGTGCCGCTGACCACAACCACCACGGTGTTGGGATTGGCCTGGTGGACAGCTTCGATCATCTCCTGCTGGGCCCGGGGCATCTCAATGTGGTGCCGGTCAAAGGATTCCTGCACCTGCTCGGTGCTGAGTCCCACCACGACAACGGCCGCATCCGAGTTTCGGGCTGCTTCCACGGCTTTTTTGTGGGGATCGTTCTGATGGTCCCACATCAGTTGCATAGAGGCATCACCGCTTGTGTGGCGGTAAACCATCTCAATGCCGTAACGCTGGCCTTCCACCATATCCAACTCAACGACCTTCTCCTTAAGCCGTGGGTGATACCAGGCATAGCCGGGTGCTTTGTGCCGTTTCCAGTCATGTTCCCAGCCATCGTAGACCAGCTGTCCGTTGATTCTCAACCGCACAGCCTCCTTACACTTAATGGCCAGCTTATACGTGCCGGTCTCCGGGGGCTCGATGTAGCCCTGCCAGCGGGCACTGAACCAGTTGTTTTTGATGCTGTCGTGGGGAGAACCTTCACCCCAGTCGAAATCAATGGTAGGGTCAATCCGTGCCACCCTGGCATAGCCGTTGTAATCGGGATTGTTAAAGTATTCTGCTTCCAGCCCCTGCTGATCTTCATGATCCATGGGAACCAGGTACCGGGAAGGTATGGGGCTCCAGGCCGGGATGGTGTGGTGGCTTCCCCGGGCATGCCGGACTGTTATATCCTGATCCTTTGCCCTTTCCTTTATGCCTTCCAGGGGAGAGATCTTAATACTGGGAAAACCGCTGTAGTTGCCCAGTTCTGTTTTGTGGGCATTGGGACCTATCACAGCTATGGATTCCATCTGTTCATCGTCGAAAGGCAATACGCCTTCATTTTTCAGGAGCACCATGGATTCACGGGCCGTCTGCAGGGCCAGCTCCTGGTGTTCCTGGCTCTCGAGGCGTTCCCCGGGTATATCGGTATAGGGCACCACCTGCGGGGGATCATAAACGCCCAGCTTGAAACGGGTGCGCAAGATGCGGCGGACGGCCGTGTCGATATGCGACTCATCCACCAGACCCTGCTCCAGGGTTTCCTTCATGTATTTGGGATAATACAGGTTGGTCATGTCAATGCCGGCTTTCAGGGCCTCTGCATTGGCTTTGGCGCGGGTGGGCGCATAGCGGTGAAAAAGGTGAAGGTCGCGGACCCCGCTGTGGTCGGCCACCACATATCCGTCGAAACCCCACTGGTCGCGCAGCAGATCGGTCAACAGCCAGCGGTTGGCGTGGCAGGGCAGGTCGTTGATTTCATTGAAGGCCGCCATGGTGCTTGCGGCATCGGCTTCGGTGAAAGCGGTCTTAAATGCCGGAAGGAAATATTCATGGAGGCTGCGTTTGTTGATGTAAGCCGAGCCAAAGTGCCTCTTCCAGTCCTCGTTGTTGGCGACATAGTGCTTGGGAGAGGCCACCGCCTTCAGGTAATGGGGATGGTCGCCCTGCAAACCTGTGATGAAAGCCTTGCCCATCTGACCCATCAGATAGGGGTCTTCGCTGTAGGCCTCATCGTTGCGGCCCCACCTGGGGTCCCTGCCGATGTTGAGGTTGGGACTGAAAAAGACCAGGCTTTTGCCTTTCTTGCGTGCCAGTATCCTGGCTTCATCAGAAATGGCCGTGGCCATACGGTGTATCAGGTCGGTATTCCAGGTCGAGCCCAACCCAATGGGAGAGGGAAAAATGGTGGTGTTGTGCGTAAAATCCATCACCCCGTGGAGGGCCTCTCCGCCATGGCGGTATTGCTGAAGGTTGAGCCGTTCAATGGCTGGTCCGCCATTGCCCAGCTGGCTGATCTTTTCCTCCACCGTCATCAGGCTGAGCATATCCTCCAGCCGCTTCTCGTACTGGCCGGGAATGAAAACATTGACAAAGGCACTGTCCACATCCCGGTTTCCCTGCGAATCCTGAAATTGCGCAAGGATCATGTAATAGCCCGGTTCACTGAAGTTTATTCTTGTCTGCAACCCGTCAGGTGACTCAAAATCCACATTGTTGTGGTTGGCACATTTCCAGGTAAAAGATTCATATCCATCTTTCTCACCCACAAAAGCTTTTATATCTGCTGATTGTCCCTTCTCCAGGTTGACATACTCATCATACCGAAGGCTGTCTATCAGCCCGTCCTTTTCAGCCGGCTGAGCCTGCGCCGGCTGACTCACACCACCTGCAAGCAAGATGGCAGTGATCAATAGTCCTTTTAACATACGCTTCATCATATTCATTTGATTCTATTCCAATTCATTTATTTTCCAGGTAAAAACAAACCAGTTAAGGGGGGTAAGGTTTGTAAAGTTCAACAATTATTAAATCAGGCCTCACTTAAGCCAACCGTTTTGATATTTACTCCTTAAAATATTCAGGAGGGTTAAAGCAGCAACATATTCGTATACCCTGACAATTTGCCCTGCTGCTCAGAAAGATTCAGCTCGACTTGCATCAACATACAGCGTGCAAAAACATAAATATAAAGAAAAAGCAAATTGCTGGCTATGGTTGAGTTTAAAAAGATAAAAAAAAACCTTTAAATCAACTCTTTATAAATAGCAAACTCTGAAGAAGAAAAGGCATCTACTCCAGAGTTTGCAAAAATATCATTCACAGAGCAACTGACTTGTATCCAGTCATCAGTAACCGGAATTTTGGGTGAGGCGCCCTCCACTCAGGTCAATCTCCGTCTGAGGGATGGGGAACTTCTCATGGGTGCCCTCCTCAAAATTGCTCTTTCCGGCTGCCTGCATCACCTCGGCTGCACGACCCTGCCGCACGATATCAAAGAAACGATGTTGTTCCATGGCCAGCTCAACGCGGCGTTCATGCCATATGGCCTCACGCAGCTGGCCCTGGTCGCCCGTGGTGATATCGGGAAGCAACTGGGACACTTCCAGGCTAATGGTTTGCTCAGCATTGACGGTTGTCTCCACTGTGCTGTTTTGGCTGGGAGCCGTCTGTTCAATCTTTACAAACGTCACATCCATCGTTTCACCCGGGCTTTTCTGGTCCAGTGCATTCCAGAATTCGCTGGCGTCAGCAACCGGGGTTCCGTCAACCTGGGTGATGATGTCGAGGTTTTCATAGAAAAAGCCTTTATCATGTCCCCCGGCATTGGCAGTGGCCAGATCGGTTTGTGAGGCAGCACCCTCATTGAAGACGATCTTTCCGTAAGCGATGGATTCATTCCCCATATTTCGGATCTCCGTCAAAAGATCGGGATGGGCCACCGTGGTATCCAGGTTGGCTACCTCCATTCCAACAGTTCCCTGACGATCCCTGGCACGTTCCCTGACCTGGTTCAGCAGGGTGCGGGCCGGACCGGTTTTACCAAGCTCGTTCTTAGCCTCTGCGGCCATCAGAAGCACATCGGCATAACGCAGTCTGCGGATATTCTCAGGATCCACATTCCAGGCGCTTACCGGTTTGGGCGACCAGTTTTTCTGGTTGTAATGCTCATCTTCCATATCGGGATGGTCTCTCACGTGCCCTTCGGCTTCAGGAAATGGTTCACCTACATAAAGCACCGTGGCATCCAGGCGGGGGTCGCCCGGCTCAAAAGCGTTCATCAGGTTGTGGGTGGGGTTGTTGAAGCCCCAGCCATTTTGACCCCTGGGTCGTTGGGGTGTGGAATAGGAACTTCCCCCCAAAGTGGATTCTTTGGCCGCTGATGCTATCTCAAAGATAGAACCGCTGTTGAATTCCCCATCCTGGGAGTGTATCTCGGTTACATCCGACATCAGGCTGTACTGGCCTGAATTGATCACCTGGTCGGCATATTTCTCCGTATTTTCATAATCGCCCTGGAAAAGATAAACCTTAGCCAGCAAGCCCCTGGCAGCACCTTTGGTGGCACGGCCCAGGTTGGCATCGGAATATTCAGATTTCAGGGGCAATACTTCAATGGCATCTTCCAGGTCGCTTATGATGAGGTCATAGACCTCACTGGCAGGATCTTTTGCCTGGCGGTATTCATCACTGGAGAGCTGCTTCTTTATCAAGGGCACATCGCCCCATCCCCTTACCAGGAAGAAGTAAAAATAGGCCCTGAGAAACTTGGCTTCTCCAATAAGCCTTTCCTTGAGCTGATCATCCATCTTGATGCCGGGTATGTTGTTGATGGCACGGTTGGCACGCGACACACCCTGGTAATACCCGTTCCAAAGGCCAAAGATGGCGCTGTTGGTGGAATTGTGTACAAAATCATCCAAATTCTCCATCTGGGTTCCATCACCCGGCACACTGCCCTTCTTGGCATCGTCGGAGATGATGTCGGTGGCACCTATAAAAGGAAAGATGTGTACACCCCAGCTTCTGAGGTGGCTGTAGATGGCATTTACTGATTCTACCGCATGAGCCTCCGTCTCAAAAAATGTTTCTGAGGTCTGCTGGCCCAGGGGTTTCTTGTCGAGGACATCCTCCTCGCAAGCCACATTGACCAGCATAAGGATCAAACCCAGCGATAACAATGTTGCTATATATTTTCTTCTGATATTCATATGCTGTTGTTTTAGCGATTTGAGCATTTGTAGATTAAAAAGTTATGTCCACACCCAGGTTGATGGTCCTGGCCACCGGGTAGTTGCCCCGGTCGATGTTCGGACTTAACACATCACCTGTACTTCGGGAGGAAGGCAGCGTAGTAATGGATGAACGGACATAGTTCGAGGTGCCGATTTCAGGGGTCCAACCCGTATATTCGGTCAGGGTATAAAGGTTGGTGCCACTGATGTAAACCCTCATCTTCTCCAGGTTGAGCCGTTGTGAGAGCCCATCAGGCAGGGTATAGCCGATGGAGGCGTTTCTGAGCCTCAGGTAGGAACCATCCTCGAGCCATCTCTCGGACATCAGGTAGTTGTGTCCGCCATTGGTAACGCGTGGCTCACTGTTGCTGGTACCCGGACCTGTCCAACGGTCGAGGTAGGTGGATTCAAAGCTGTACATGCCCCACCGGTTCATCTTCTTGGCATTGACAATCTGTGTTCCTGTAACACCGTTGAACTGCAGCCTCACATCGAAACCTTTGTATTCGGCACTCATATTCAGTCCCAACACCATATCGGGAATACCCGAGCCGATGGTTGTCCGGTCGTCGGGAGTGATCTCACCATCCCCGTTGACATCCTTGTACCTCAGGTCACCGGGCTCTTCCTCACCCCGGGAAGGATTGTTCTGAATCTGGAAGTCTGTTTGAAAGACCCCCACCACCTTGTAACCATAGAAAGCTCCAATCTCGCTTCCGACAGTCGTTCTTGAAGCGGTACCCTTTCCAAAACTACGTCCGAAAAGTTCCTCCTTGCCTTCACCCAGGGCTTTCACCTCGTTGTGGATGGTAGAGACGTTGGCGCTCACATTATAGGAAAAATCTCCGCGTGTCTCTTTCCATCCCAGCGAGAAATCCAACCCGGTGTTGGCCACGTTGGCAGCGTTGATGTAGGGATCAGCACTGGAGCCGACATAGTTGGGGATGGGAACGGACAGGAGAATGTCCTTGGTTTCACGGTAATAGTATTCAGCCTGGAAACTCAGGCGGTTGTCAAAAGCATTCAGGTCGAGACCCACATTCGACTGTACCGTGGTTTCCCACTTGATGTCGGGGTTCGACAGGGCGCTGAGTGTGGCACCAGCGTTGATGCTCTCACCAGGACCAAAAACAGCGTTCTGTCCGGACGATACGGTCGGGCTGCCGGCGTAGGGCGGTATCTTGTCGTTGCCTGTTTGTCCCCAGCTGCCCCGCAGCTTCAGGTTGGTGATATAGGGAACATTATCAAAGAATGGCTCGTCAGAGATGCGCCATCCAAGAGCTACGGAGGGGAAATAACCGTATCGGTTGTTTTCGCCAAAACGCGAGGAGCCGTCAACCCTCAGGGAGGCCGTCAGCAAATAACGGTCCATGAAAGAGTAGTTGACCCGCGAGAGGAAGGAAAGCATGCTCCAGCTCTCGGCATAGTTGCTGTTGGTTTGAGACGCCTGCTCACCGGCATCCAGATACCAGAACTCTTTCGATTGATCAGGAAAATTGTTCCTGGTGCCCGAGAAAGCCTCAAACATATCATCCTGCCATGTAAAACCGGCCAGGGCGTCTATGGAATGGTTGCCCAGGTCTTTATTGAAATTGATGGTGTTTTCCCAAAGGATGTTGCGCCGGCGGTTCATCATCACGTTCAGGTTGGACACCTCGTTCTGTTGCCATGGAAAAACAAAGTATTCGGGATTGAATTGTTTGCCTTCGTTCTTATCCAGGTCCAGGCCCAGGTTGGAACGGAACCTTAAATCATCCAGTAAGTCATACTCCATGTAGAGGTTGCCCACGATGCGGTCGCCAAAATACTCGTTCTTGTTGTAAATGACGGCGGCTTCGGGATTTTCAACAAACCCGGCATAGGGTTCACCTTCATGATTGTATACCGAATCGGCAGCGGTAGCACGGTAGATATAATGGAAAACCTGGTTGCTCGACTTTTTCCTGTTGTCGTGGGTATAGGAGACATTGTGTCCCAGGCGGAAATTGTCGGTCAGCTTGTATTCATTATTTATTCTCAAGGTCAGCCGATTATAGTAGGAACCTCTTAAAATACCGTCTTCGGAGAAATAATTGCCGCTCACGTTGTATTTTACGTTCTCGCTGCCTCCGCTGGCCGAAACCTGGTATTTCTGTACGGGAGCATTGCGAAACATTTGATCCTGCCAGTCGGTGTTGGCCGTGATTTCTTCCGGATTTTCAATGAAAGGCGGCTGACCACGGTTGGCACGTACTTCGTTGGCCAGCATGGCATACTGCTCGGCATTGACCTTGTCGATCTTGTTGGCCAGTTGCTGCATGCCATAAAAGGCATTGACGTTAAAGGTGGCCTCCTGGTCGTAGTCGCCTCCCTTGGTGGATATCAGGATGACACCGTTGGCACCACGCGATCCGTAGATGGCAGTGGCCGAGGCATCCTTCAGCACTTCGATGGACTCCACATCATCATTGCTCAAAAAGGAGATGTCGTCCACCATCATTCCGTCAACCACATAAAGGGGATCGGCGTTGTTCAGGGTACCAATACCCCTAATGCGGACAATGGCACCAGAGCCGGGAGCACCGGAATTGGCGGTGACCTGTACACCCGAGACCTGACCCTGGATGGCCTGGTCCAGAGAGGGTGTGGCCAGTTGCTCGAGGCTTTCACCCTCCACCTGGGAAACCGAGCCGGTGAGGTCACGCTTCTTCTGAACGCCATAGCCGATCTTAACCACCTGTTCCAGTTCGCGGGCACTTTGCTTCAGAGAGACGTTGATCGTCTGGCGGCCGTCGACGGGCACTTCTTTGTGCTCATAACCAACAAATGAGAAAACCAGGGTTTGATCGGGTTCCACCTCAATGGAATAGGACCCGTCGGGTCCGGTTATCGTCCCTTTGGTGGTTCCCTTCACCACAATGTTCACCCCTGGCAGTGGGTCACCGCTTTTTGCATCGGTGACCACCCCCTCTACTTCCACCTGGTTGGGTGAGGCCTTATCCTTAAGGGTGGTTAGTCCCTCACCCAGCTTTTCGGGGCTTTTCACCTTCATTGCACTGGGTTCTGCCTGCTTGATCACAATCTGGCGGTCGATGATACGGTAAGATACACTTTCTCCTTTGAAAGCTTTGTCAAGTACCTGGTCTACCCGCTCGTCCTTCGATTTGACAGATATTTTTTTCGTCAGGTCAAGGGCCTCGGTCTGGTAAAATATGATAAATTCGCTTTGGTCCTCTATTTCCTTGAAAAATTCTTCATAAGTGACCTCCTGCAGGTCAAGGTTGAAGCGTGCATTCTGGGAGTAAACGCTTCCGAAAAGGAATGTACCGTTGAAAATCAACAGAGTAGCAATCAAAGCAAACTTATACAGATAACTATTCTTTGCTTTTTGCGACTTCTTCGTCATAATTTATTAATTTTAGAATGTTTTAAGTTTATTTGTTTCTTTGGAGCAGGGACTGCGGCTATTTGGGCCTGGTTCCTGCTTTTTCCATGGTTCATGGGCGTATGCTTCATAGGCTGGTTGGATTTATGGTTCGATGGTTATTTTATCTTCTTCGATAGAATAGCGTATGGGGTAAGCAGCAGAAATGATGGTCAACTCCTTCTTCAGGCTCTCCCGCAAATCAAGCTTTCCTGAAAAAGTAAGGGATTTGAGCCTGTCATCCAGCACAATATTCCTGTTATAGATTCGCCTAAGCTTTTGGACGATATCGCCCAGATCTTCATTTTGCAAATAGAGGTAGCCATCTTTCCAGGAAGTATAATAACGGGGATCAACTTTTTCCCTCTTCATGCTTTTGGTTTCTTTGGAGAAACTGGCTCTCTCGGATGGTTTCAAAACCACATCCCGGTCAAAGACATGGATGCCCCTTTGCTCTATCTTGACTTTCCCGTCGACAAGAACGGTCTCTATCTGGTCATTCTCCTGGTAGGAGTTCACGTTGAAACGGGTCCCCAGCACCTGGATATCCAGATCGGATGTCTTCACGATAAAAGGTTTGCTTTTGTCTTCATGGACCTGAAAAAAGGCTTCCCCTTTCAGGTATACCTTTCGCTTATCTCCATCAAAGGAGGAGGGATACACCAGCTCGCTGCCGGCATTGACCCATATTTCACTTCCGTCGGCAAGGGTGATGTGCGACCTTTTGCCATAGGGGATGCTCAGCTTGTTCATGGCCTGCCCTTCACCCCGGCTGTTCTGGATTTGGCGGGAGTCCACCTGGACGCTTTTCCCGGATTGGCTGTATTGTATCCTGGCCGTATCGGATTCAAGGGCAACCTGCCGGCCGTCGGAAAGGGTGAGTTGGAAACGCGAAGAATCCTCTACCTGCTGCTTTTCAGCAAAGAAAGCACGTTGCTGCCGGAAACTTTCCCATTGGCTGTAAAGAAGACCACCAGCCACTGCCACTCCAATAAAAACAGCGGCATAACGGAGCAGTTTTCTTAGAAAAGGCCTTTGACCCTGCTTTTTCCGGCTTTTTATCCTTTTCCACAAATCATACATTTCATCATCACCCAGCTGGTCATAGGTACCCTCAAAAAAACGCACCAGCTCAATGGCCTCGTCCATCTCCTGCCTTTTATGGGGGTACTTCTCATACAGATGGTCAAGGGTGGAATTGCTTTCTTCATTTAAAGCCCAGCGAATGAAATGATAATCTTCGGCAAAATCTTCGACGGTATAAAACAAAAAATTATCCATCCTCCTAATGTTTATTATTTAAGAGTAATGGATGGTGCTTATGTATTCAAAAAAAGGAAATTTTTTACAAGGCTGTCCGGCAGGGTAGTGAATCTCAACGGATCACCTTGTTGTGGGTGTATGCCTCCCGCATTTTCTGAAGCGATCTGTATACCAGGGTCCTTGCCGACTGATAGTTGAGCGAAAGTACCTGGCATATCTGGTTGTAATCCATCTTCATATAAAAACGAAGAAAGATGATCCGTCTTTGTCTGCTGGAGAGGGTGCGGAATATATTTCTGAGCAACTTTTTTTTGCTCTGGCGCATCTCATGATCTTCGTATCTTTCAAGCCGGTTCGGGGAATGATCCCGCATCGCATCGTAATAATCATCGGAGAGATCGCTATGGTAACTCAATCCGTTCTTGTCTTTCAGGGCACGAATCAGGTTGTTGCGGAAAGATACAAAAAGGTAGACCTTCATGCTCCGGATCGATTGCAGTTTTTCCTGGTCGTTAATCAAAGCAGCAAACAAATCCTGGATGCAGTCTTTTATCAGCTCGCGGTCATGGGTGAAAGTCTGGCCCCAGGCATAAAGTTCGTTAACGTACTTGTAGTATATCAGGGCAATCCTGTCGTCATCGCCGCTGTCCTTTGTGTAGTTAGTAGGGCCTTTTTTATCAGCTCTCATATACTCCCTTTAAAACAGAATGGGTTTCCGCTTCATTTTGGAATGCCTGCCGGCTTACTCCAGAACAGATATCCGTTTTGATCCGGATTATGCAAATCTTACTACAGGTTTTTAAATAACGTACAAACCTTATATAAGTTGGGAGTAAAACTCCGCTTCTATGTATTCAATAATTTTATAGAAAAGTAACACTTCAAACGTTTGCAATGTTCAAAATCACTGTTATAAGACCGGTCAGTGGCTTCAAAATATATTTGTCAACCAGTCAAATGCTGCAGAAATTTACGTATTTGTACTCAGTTTTTAAAATTTTGTCAGTTCATTTCAGGTCAAACCCGGTTCAAATACTATCATCAACTTATTCAAACCTGCTCAAATCCATCAAATCCTGTTCTTCCCATTTGCTGAAATAATTTTAAGATTATCCGAACCTACCTAAAAAAGCCTTCTAAATTTTGCTTTCCCAAACTTCTGGAATCATCCACTCACATCTGTTGTAAGCCATGCCAGACCGCCCCCGCTCAGCTAAAATATACTTCCCTGCCGGCAGGTTTCTTTTTTTGACGGATAATGATTATTTTTTCGCCCGTTTTCCCTGGTGGCTGTTTTTCCTGAATGTTGACATCCAGGAGATATAAACACACATGACTGATAATCGTCTATGAATTGGACATTGAAGACAATCATACGCCAAAAATTGATTTGATGAAGATTCCGCGATCCTCTTCCTTCATATTGGCAATATTTCTTTTGAGCATTTTGACGCTCTCCTGTCAAAAGCTCACAAACCATCATGAAAGTCAGTGGGATGAGGCCCCACAGCGCGTTTGGGTGGGTGCCGATTACTGGGCCAACCGGCTGCAGGACTGGAGGCTCCGGAAAGGACGACTCGAATGCATCGACAACAGCAGGCCCCTTCGCACCGTCCACCTGCTCACACGTACCCTGGACAAAGGCAACAGAAGCTTCACCCTCAGCGCACAAACAGGTACACTTAGTGAATCGGCACGACGCACCGATGCCTGGGCAGGCTTCCTGCTCGGGGCAGGTGACCTGAAGGACGACTACCGGATGCGCTCCCTCATACACCAGGCCCATGGCAGGAATGGGGGATTGATGGTGGGCATCAACGGGAAGGGTGAAATTGTAGCCATCGACAATGCCAATCAACGCCAGCATATCGGCCTGGAGAGAGAAAAGCACTTTTATCCGGAAGGCATACCCCCGGAAGGCGTTGAACTGAACCTTCTGGCCCGTGAGGTGGACGAAAGGTACAAGCTAACCCTTTGGGCAAAAGATGTGCGGGATGGCAGCACCATCGACTCGGCATACATTAAAGGCATCTTCCCTGAAAGGATGCAGGGAAACATCGCCCTGGCAGCCCACATCAGCGAACATAGCCACAAAAAATCCTTCTGGTTCAAAAACTGGAAAATGCAGGGAGGAAAGCTGAGCAAACATGACAACCACCGTTTCGGGCCTGTACTGGGAGTGCACTATACCTTGCACCGCGACACCCTGCGGCTGACGGCTCAAATGCCTCCCCTGTCCAGAAACAACCTGCACCCCTTACGTCTTGAAATACGGAAGAAAGGAAGCAACAAATGGCATGAGGCCGCAAAAACAAAGATCACAACACCTGGCTGGATGGCCAAATTTAAGGTACCCGGCTGGCAAAGGGATACGACATGGAAGTACCGGCTCACCTACCCCATGAAAGAAAATGATGCCACCCACCCTTATAACGGCACCATCAGGAAAGAACCGGAAAAAGAAGTGGTGCTCTCAACCATTGATGCACCGGAGGTTATAAAAAAAACCATCGACTCCACCACCGACTTCACAAACAAAAATCTCTGGCTCCCACACCGGCTGAATATTCGGAACATACTCGGGAAAAAACCCGACTTATTGGCATACACCGGCAGCCGGATTTTCAGAAACAGCCCAACCCGCTTCAAGCCGGATTCTAACGGCCTATCTGACCAACTCTACCTTGATTACCTCTATAAATGGTCTTTGATATGCTGGTTGCATGGCCCCCTTACCAGGAATATCCCCTCACTGGTTATGCCCGAAACCCCGGATTCATTACCCGCCCACTTTATCAACATGGCAGTGAAAACCCAAACGGCTCATATGCCACCTTCTTACAACCCCCAACCCGACATGCGCGGCATAGAACCCTGGTACACCCGCCTGGTCATTGGTGGAGTCGACCTGGCCCTGGTGGAAGACGACCTCATGCAGCCTGATACACTTACAACCGGCATCGGGCAAAAAATCAATTCTTCCGGTATTGCGAAAAGAACCAGGCAGCTGCGTTTTCTTGAAGAATGGACAAACAAATGGCATGGCGTTGACATCAAGGCCGTTGTAACGAACACATCATCCATACAACACATAACACAACCACCTGCACCTTCAGGCCAAAAAGAAAAAGTGTCATCGACCGCCGGTCAGGGAGAGGAGAAACCCCAGCCTGTGCTTCAACTGAATAAGAAGGCATCCCACATCACTTCAAAACAGGTGAAAGAGGTTTTATCACAGGTAAGAAAATCGCATGCCCTGGTCATCAAGGGAGGCAGCCGGATGCCCTATCTCATCCATCATGGCATCGATGACTGGGAGGATGCGGGATATGAATTTGGTTTCCCACCGTGGTCTCAAGCCGCCCCGCCGCAGTCCACCGAAATGGCCATGCAGAATAAATCCATAACCGACTCCGTCCTGAACGACAGCCTCACCCTGCCGGCAAAATTCCGGGATCCCCATGGCCACCCCGTGATGCTGAAAACCCTTACAAAGGGCAGTGATCGGAAGAAAACCGGAGGTCCCCGGCAGAAAGGTTTCGGCAGAGAGAATCATGACACTTCATACCTTTCGGGCATGGCCCCTGGCTTTGGAATTGTCAGGTTCAACACCCGTGACCAGGAAGTCAGCCTCTCGGTATGGCCGGCAGACGTCGACCCTCAAAATGCCCAACCCCTTCCGGGCTGGCCTGTCGACCTTTCTGTTCAGGAAAATTACATCGACAACCCACATTCGCACCTGCCGGAGATCATTGCCAAGGGGCTGGAAGCAAAACCCGTTTACAAGCTTTACCATTACAACCAACCCGGCCTTATATACGCAAGGAGGGCCAAAGACACCGTCTTTCGCCCTCCCGTATTTGAAGAATCGATATTTACCCTTGTGGTGGGAGCACCCGAAAAAAACCAGATGGACACCCTCAGGCACCTGGTCCCGGTGAAGTTCAAAAAGCAGATCATCCTGGACTTTAGTAATAACTGATCAAACGATTGTCAATCGAGCGCATTCAGGATCTCTATGGCCTGGCTTATCTTATCATCGGTGACACCCAGGTGGGTGACCATGCGTATGGTCGACGGACCAAAAGGCACCGCCAGGAGGCCTTTCTTTTTCATCTCATCCAGCAGGCGGAGCTGGTCCACACCTTCCCGCAGCGTGGAAATGACGATGTTGCTGTCCACCGGAAGCACATGATCAACCATGTCCAGGTTGTTCAGGGCTTCTTCAAGCCGGCGGGCCCTTTGGTGATCTTCCTGCATGCGCTCCACATGATGCTCCAAGGCATACTTGCCGGCAGCAGCCAGGTAGCCGCCCTGGCGCATACCCCCTCCCATCACTTTCCTGATGCGCCGGGCCCGACGGATATCCTCATGGCTGCCAATGAGCAGCGA
>CAJXLE010000075.1 GCA_913055895.1 uncultured Bacteroidota bacterium
CCATCGGCTCGGGCGACCGCTTTGGGGTGGAGTTTCTCAATACCATCGAAGCCCTGCACCAGGAGTTTGAAGGGGTGCACACCATTTGCGGCCTCTCCAACATCTCTTATGGCATACCCAAACGCAAGTTTGCCAACCAGACCTTTATGATCATGGCCATCACCAAGGGCCTCGACTCGGCCATCCTCAATCCCCTCGACAAGAGGATGATGGCCAGCATTACAGCGGCCGAAACGCTGATGGGCAAAGACCCCTTCTGCGAAAAATACGTCACAGCCTATCGCGAAGAAGCCTTTGAATTCTAGAGAGTTAACCCCCGCTTAGCGGACCCCTTAGCGGACCCCTTACGGTCCCCTTAGCGGTCCCCTTAGCGGTCCCCTTAGCGGTCCCCTTAGCGGGGTAATAAGTGTAACAAAAAAGGAGGCAATTATGAGCAAACAATATTCAAACGAAGTGGAAGTAGCAAGGAGTTACTACAACAGCAAAGATGCGGACAATTTTTACTATCTTGTATGGGGCGGCGAGGATTTGCACCTGGGCATATACGAGACGCCCGATGAGGATATCTATACCGCCAGCCGGCGTGCCATAGACCGTATGGCCGGCAAGGCAGGCAAGATAGATGAGCACACCCGCATCATCGACCTGGGTGGCGGTTTTGCCGGATCGGCCCGTCACCTGGCCAAGAAATACGGATGTCATGTGACCGTGCTGAACCTGAGTGAAGCAGAAAATGAGCGTGGAAGGAAGATGAATCGGGAGCAGGGGCTCGACCACCTGATCGATGTGGTTGACGGCAGTTTCGATGACATCCCCTATGGCGACGGGTATTTTGACGTCGTATGGTCGGAAGATGCCATCCTGCACAGCGACCAAAGGGAGAAGGTGATAGAGGAGGCATCCCGGGTATTGCGGCCCGGCGGTGCTCTTATTTTCACCGACCCGATGCAGACCGACAATTGCAACGAGGAGGTACTTCAGCCTATTTATGAGCGGATCAACCTCTCATCGCTGGGCTCGCCCTCTTTTTACCGAAAGACCTGTAAAAAGTATGGTCTGCAGGAGCAGGAGTTTGAGGAGATGGCCGAGCAGTTGTCGACCCATTACCACCGGGTTTTAAAGGAGACCGAAAAGAAGGAGGATCAGCTCGAGGGCCATGTATCCCGGGAATATATTGACAACATGAAGAAAGGTCTCAGGCACTGGGTCAAAGGAGGTCAGGAGGGCAACCTGACCTGGGGCATTTTTCATTTTAGGAAACACGCTTGATTGTAAGATGAAAATCATTAATTTTAAGCCGTCAAAGGTCTAAACATTTAAAACTAATTTATATGAGTCATTTGGAACAAATTGATGAAAATCTGGATTACAGGGTCAAGGACATTAATCTTGCCGATACGGGAAGAAAAGAGATTGAACTGGCTGAGCATGAGATGCCAGGCTTGGTGGAACTTAGGGAGAAATACGGCAAGGAGAAACCCCTGAAGGGTGCCCGTATTACGGGATCGCTGCACATGACGGTACAGACTGCAGTGTTGATTGAAACCCTCACAGCGCTGGGAGCCGATGTAAGGTGGGCCAGCTGCAACATATTCTCCACCCAGGATGAAGCGGCTGCTGCCATAGCCAAAACAGGCGTGCCGGTGTTTGCCTGGAAGGGTGAAACCCTGGATGAGTACTGGTGGTGTACTGCACAGGCCCTGTCCTTTCCCGGCGGCAAGGGTCCGAACCTGATTGTAGACGATGGTGGTGATGCCACCCTGATGGTGACCCTGGGCTACCAGGCCGAAGAGGATACCTCCCTTCTGGATAAGAAGCCTGAGGCCTGGGATGAGGGAGCCCTGCTGAACCGCCTGAAGAATGTGATGGAAGGTGATCCTGATAAATGGCATCGTGCCGTTAATGAGCTGCAGGGTATCTCGGAAGAGACCACCACCGGGGTACATCGCTTGTACCAGCGTGAGAAGGACGGTTCGCTGTTGTTCCCGGCCATCAACGTCAACGATTCGGTTACCAAGTCGAAGTTCGACAACAATTATGGCAACCGCGAGTCGCTGATTGACGGCATCAAGCGGGCCACCGACATCATGATCGCCGGCAAGAAAGCTGTTGTTGCTGGTTACGGTGGTGTAGGCAAGGGCTGCGCACAGGGACTCGCTGCCCTGGGAGCCCGCGTGATCGTCACCGAGATCGACCCCATCTGTGCCCTTCAGGCCGCCATGGAAGGTTATGAGGTAAACACGATGGAAGATGTTGTTGGTCAGGCCGACATCTTTGTTACGGCCACCGGCAACAAGGATGTGATCACGGTCGATCATATGCGTAAGATGAAGGACAAGGCCATTGTCTCGAACATCGGCCACTTCGACAACGAGATACAGGTAGAGAAGCTGGAGGAGAGCAAGGATGTGGAGAAGATCAACATCAAGCCACAGGTGGATGAGTTTCGTTTTTCCGACGGCCATTCGATCATTATGCTGGCCGAGGGCCGCCTGGTGAACCTGGGTTGTGCAACCGGTCACCCCTCCTTTGTGATGAGCAATTCCTTTGCCAACCAGGTGTTGGCCCAGATTGATCTCTGGAAGAACAAAAGGGATATTGGAGTCTACCGTCTGCCTAAGGAACTGGACGAGGAAGTGGCACGTGCCCATTTGAACCACCTGGGTGTCAAGCTGACCATGATGACCCCTGAACAATCCCAGTATCTGGGACATCCTGTTGAGGGTCCTTACAAATCTGAACATTACAGGTATTAAGCCGGCCAGGCGTCCCGCTCCTTGCGGGACTTTGCCTGATCCATTCATTGTGAATCAAGAAACCATAAAAAAATTACCATTATGCCTTATTTATTTACTTCAGAATCTGTTTCTGAAGGCCATCCCGATAAGGTGGCCGATCAAATATCGGATGCGATCCTGGATGAGTTGCTCAAGCAGGATCCCGACTCGAAATGTGCAGCTGAGACGTTTGTCACCACAGGTCTGGTTGTAGTAGGAGGAGAAATCAAAACCGAAGCCTATGTGGATGTACAGGAGATTGCCCGCAATGTCATACGCGGGATAGGTTATACCCGTCCCGAATACCGTTTTGATGCCGATTCATGTGGTGTGTTGACGTCCATCCATGAACAGTCGCCCGACATCAGCATAGGCGTGGAAAAGGAAAAAGAAGAAGACATGGGAGCCGGCGACCAGGGCATGATGTTTGGTTTTGCCACCAAGCAGACAGAAAACTACATGCCTTTGCCCGTGGACATTTCTCACCGCATACTGAAAGAGCTTGCTGAGATACGGCGGGTGGAAGGTGAAATGCCTTATTTGCGTCCCGACTCGAAGGCGCAGGTGACTTTCAAGTACGATGACGATCACACGCCCATCGGTATTGATACGATTGTGGTCTCGACCCAGCACGATGAGTTCATCAAGCCTGTTGACAACACGGACAAGGCAAGGAAAAAGGCCGACCGGGAGATGTTGGGCAAGATCGAGACCGATGTGCGGAACATCCTGATACCCCGGGTAAAAGATACGTATCCGAAGGAGATACACAAATACTTTGAAACCGATTTCCGCCTGCTGGTCAACCCCACCGGCAAGTTTGTCATAGGTGGTCCCCACGGCGACACCGGCCTGACCGGCCGCAAGATCATCGTCGATACCTATGGCGGTCGCGGAGCCCATGGTGGTGGTGCTTTCTCCGGCAAGGATGCTTCCAAGGTTGACCGTTCGGCTGCTTATGCGGCACGACATATTGCCAAGAACATGGTTGCAGCCGGTATCGCCGAAGAGGTGGAGATACAGCTTGCTTATGCCATTGGTGTGTCGGAGCCTGTAGGTCTGTATGTTGGCACCCATGGTTCCCACGTCAATCTAAGCAATGAAGAGATAGCCGGGAAAGTCAAAGAGTTGTTTGACCTTCGTCCCAGCGCCATCATCAAACGGTTTGGACTAAGGAATCCAATCTTCCAGGAGACAGCCGCTTATGGTCACATGGGACGCCGGCCCGGAAAGAAGGTTGTCTATATCAATGGCGACCGCAAAGAAGTGGATCTCTTTGCCTGGGAGAAGCTCGACTACGTCGACACCATCAAGGAAGCTTTTGGCCTGAAATAATAATAGAACATGAGATGCATCCCAAAGGAGCCGCTACATTTGATTTGTGGCCCTTTTGGGATTTTTGTTTAACAAGGAGAAACAGATTGAAAGGATTCCAATAGGTTGAAAGAATCGCGAAAGGATGAAATGACTCCATAACAAAGGTCTGCCCCGGCGGGGTGACGTTTTGTTTGATCATAAAAACAGGAATGCAAATGAAAAAAGTACTAGGAATAGGCAATGCACTGGTTGATATCATGACCAGGGTGAAAGATGAAGGTTTACTTGAAAAGTATGAATTGCCCAAGGGGAGTATGCAACTGGTAGATCATCAGTTTATAAAGAAACTGACGGTTGCCACCGAATCGATGGACCGCCAGCTGGCCAGTGGAGGCTCGGCAGCCAACACCATACATGGGCTTGCACGCCTGGGTGTGGATACCGGTTTCATCGGCAAGGTCGGTCGTGATGAGCTTGGCAGCTTTTTCACCGACGACATGAAGAAGGCCGGCATCACGCCACATCTCTTTGAAAGTGAAACCGACAGCGGCAGAGCTATAGCGCTGGTCACCCCTGATTCCGAGCGCACTTTTGCCACCTTTCTCGGAGCTGCCGTTGAGTTGAGTGCCGAAGACCTTTCACCCCGTATTTTTGAGGGGTACGACTACCTCCACATCGAGGGTTACCTTATACAGAACCAGGAATTGATGAAGCAGGCACTTGAGATGGCCAGGCAAAACGGCCTGCAGGTTTCGCTTGACCTGGCCAGTTTCAATGTGGTGGAGGGCAACCTGGATTTTCTGAGCTCTTTCGTAACCGATTACGTTGACATCCTTTTTGCCAACGAGGAAGAGGCCCGGGCTTTTACTGGAAAAGAGCCCCATGAGGCCCTGGACATGCTGGCCAACCTTTGCCAGGTGGTGGTTGTCAAGGTGGGCAAGGAAGGATCGTATATCAAAAGGGGCCTTGAAAGGCACCAGATTGATCCCATTGCCTCTAAACCGGTAGATACCACCGGAGCCGGAGATGCCTATGCAGCAGGCTTTTTATACGGTCTCTCGCAAGGCAGGGATTTGGATGAGTGCGGCCGTCTCGGTTCCCTGCTGGCAGGCAAAGTGATTGAGGTGGTAGGAGCCAAGATGGACCCGGACAAATGGAAAGAGATTGAGCAGATGATGGGGAGGTGACCCTGCCTTGATTATTTCAGGTTCAGGTAATCACGGATGTTGTCCACGTATTTTTCAAAGGCATCGATTCCCGTCCTTGTGATCTTGCATGTTGTATGGGGTTTTTTGCCTTTGAAATGTTTGTGGACGGATATGTAGCCAGCTTCCGACAACTTGTCGAGCTGTACGCTCAGGTTGCCGGCCGTCGCCCCCGTCTTTTCCCTGAGATGGACAAAATCGGCTTCTTCTTCTTTTACCAGGAAGGAGACAACGGCCAGCCTGAGTTCATTATGCAGCAGTGGATCCAGTTTTTTATCCATGGCTCATCCGAAATTTTTTTCTAAGCATATATCCGGGTACCAGGTCGGCTGCTGTGATGCCGCCAGCCAGCAGGAGGGGCTGGTAAAGGGAGGGTGTGAGGAAAGCAGCAAAGCCCACCAGGTTGCAGATAATTCCACCCCAGATCAGTGCCGGGAACCTCAGGGCGCCTCCTGATACGGTAGCCCCTATGGCCAGGAATATCAACAGGAAGGGGGTGGGAGAGGTGCCCAGCACCGGTACTGAGAAAAATCCTACGATGCCCAGGTTGAGTCCCAGGGGTATCCAAAGGGCGGCCATCAGTTTGTGGATATAGGTTTCCTGGCTGTTTCTGTGCTTGCGTGCTTCTGAGATGCCGGTGTAGATACCCGCAGGTATCACCAGAAAGTAGGGATAATAGTTGTAGGCATACAATTCTGCCTGCAGCAGGACAAATTGGGCCAGGGCACAGACGATGATGAGCCAGCCCCAGAAGAGGTAGATGAACCCGTTTTCGTTGAGCCTGGCTTTGGAGCCTTCGATCATTCGCTTGATGATCTCTATGCTTTCGCTGGGTGAGGGAGCTTGTTGTGTCATAGTTTATATTTTTTATTTATTACAAATATAAAGTAGTTTATAAAATAAATCAAGTTGTTTTATAAAAAATTTCCTCCTGACGTATATTTTTCTCCCTGAACCCTATAAGCAGGGGCGTTTATTGCCAAGGGTAAAAGCAGGCCAAACCGGGTTGCCTTAATCTCATCGGATCCAACCTGTCAACAAAAGGCGACAAGTCTAAAAGGTGATAAGTCTAAAAGGTGACAAGTCTAAAAGGTGACAAGGCCTTATACAGATAAAGGATGTCAGGGATGATGACCACAATGCCTGCAATTTATCAATTCACAGCGTGAACATTGCGGCGGGGCCGGGTTTTCCATTATGAATTGCTGCATTAGCCAGCCCAGTTGCATGAATTATGATCAATTTTTACCAAATTTGAGCGGTTTTCTGTCTGTTCATCTATGAGATAATGATTATTTACTCATATTTCATTATCTTTAAAATCAAAACCCCTACTTATGTCAAAAATACTCGGAATTGGCAATGCCCTGGTCGATATAATAGTCCCCGTGGAAAGCGAGGCCCTTCTGAAAAAGTATGCTTTTGCCAAGGGCTCTCAGGAGCATGTAGACAAAGAAAAGTTTGATGCCGTCTACAGCGAGCTGACTCTTGATGATGCCAGCCAGGTAGCCGGCGGATCGGCGGCCAACGTTTTGCATTCCCTGGCCAACCTGGGACATAAAGCAACTTTTTTGGGTGCCATTGGTGATGATGCCTGGGGAGAGATGTTCGAGAAGGACATGCAGGCAGCAGGTGTGCATTTCGATCCCATACGCAAGGAGGGCGATACGGGCAAGGTGCTGCATCTGGTCACCCCCGATCAAAAGAAGACGGTTATTGGTTATACCGGGGTGAATGAACAGCTCGGTGAAGAGGATCTGCAGGAACATTACTTTTCCAGTTACACCCATCTGGTTTTGGATGGTTACCTCACCTCCAAGGAGGATTTCCTGCAATCGCTGCTTGAGCGGGAAGACCTTCAGTATGCCCGGGTGGTTTTTGACATGGCCAGCAGTCACATCGCCGAGGGCCACCGTGAGTTTCTCAAGCGCATGATCAAAAATCATGTGGATGTATTGTTTGCCAACGACCTGGAGGCTTTCTCCTATACGGGCAATGAGCCGGAGCGGGGCATCAGGAGTATGGCCAAGGACTGCGACCTGGTGGTGGTCAAGAAAGGCTCCAGCGGTTCCATGATTCAGCGTGGAGCCGAATTTTACAACCTGTCGGCTGCTCCCGCCCGTGTCAGCGATACGATAGGGGCCGGCGACATGTATGCTGCCGGTTTCCTTTATGGTCTGCTGAAGAATTACCACCTCACCCATTGTGGAAAGATAGCCTCTTTCCTTGCATCCAAAGTGCTTGAAGTAGAAGGGGCCCGTATATCCCCCCAGCGTTGGCGCAACCTGAGCAAGATGATATGATGATGGAATAGACAAGTAGCCTGTTGCACCCGCCTGAGGTGTTGCCGCGGCAGCAGAAGGGTGGATTCAATTAAATCTCGACCAGCCTGTTTTGTATGGCGTAGCGGATGAGCTCCGAGTTGTTGGTAAGGTTCAGTTTGTTGAGTATGCGGGTTCGGTAGGTGCTGATGGTTTTGACGCTGAGGGAGAGGTTTTGTGAGATTTCGGTAAGGGTCTCGCCCGAGGCGATGCGCCGGAGCACTTCAAACTCACGGTCGGAAAGGCTCTTGTAACCCGGGGTGTTGGATGCTTCCGACAGGTTGTCGGCCAGTGTTTCTGCTACCTTGGAACTGATGTATCTTTTTCCCGAGGCCACCTTACGGATGGCATTTTCCAGTTCAGCCGGGGCACTTTCCTTGGTGAGATAGCCTGCCGCCCCGGATTTCATCACCCGCAAGGCATACTGGTCTTCGGGGTACATACTCAGGATCAGCACAGGCATATGAGGTTTGATGCTTTTGAGCTGTTTGAGGGCTTCAACACCGCTGCGGCCCGGCAGGGAAATGTCGAGCACCACCACATCGTAGTGTTCCTGTTTGACTTTTTTCAGCATGTCGGCAGCATGCTGGGCTTCACCCATCACGCGTATATCGGATGTATCATCAAGCAGTTGCTTGATGCCCTTTCTTACAATGGTGTGGTCGTCCACAATAAGTACGTTGATCATGGTTGCATGTTCTTTAAAAGGGAATTTTATGTTCCCTGTCTTTCCGGCATCTGCGGAAAGTAGAAGCTTCCTGGCAGGAAATATTTGTTTTCCCTGCAATGGGTTATTTTCTTCAGTTTTTATCCTTACAAATACTTAGTACAATATACTTATAAGTAACAAAAATAAAGAATTTTCAGATGTTTTTAAATGGTATTAAGAAGGTGAATCTCGAAAGTAAAAAGGTTTTGCCTGTCAAACAATTCTTTCCATTGATTGTTTTTGAGATAAAAAAGCTTATGAAAGAATGGAAAGAGAACCAACAGGAAATCACAAAGACTTTTACTTTTAAAGATTTTGTGCAGGCCATTGATTTTGTGAACAAGGTCAAGGATGTGGCCGAGGCTCATCAGCATCACCCCGATATTTACATCCATTCATACAATAAGGTGAAGATCAGCCTGACAACGCACAGTGAAGGGCGTGTCACCGACAAGGATTACAAGGTGGCTGAAGAGATTGAGAAGCTCTGAACCTGTTCTGAGCTCGGTGCGCTACTTTTGACTAGCCAAAAAGCTCCAGCAGCTGGTCGCGGGAGAGTTGTTTAAGCGTCTCGCTGGGAGTGATGAAAGTCTCGGCCAGACGGGCTTTCCTGTTCTGCAGGCGCTGTATCTTCTCTTCCACCGTGTCGGTTGAGATGAATCGGTATACCATTACTTTTTTATCCTGTCCTATCCGGTGGGCCCGGTTGACAGCCTGTTCCTCGACCGCCGGGTTCCACCAGGGATCCAGGATCAGGACATAGTCGGCAGCCGTCAGGTTCAGGCCAAAGCCCCCGGCTTTGATTTGTATGAGGAAAATTCTGTTTTCTTCGTGATCCTGAAAATTGCGGATGACCTGTTGCCTGTTGTAGGTTTCGCCTGTCAGCAGTGAGTAGCGCCACCCGATTTGTCGGAAATGGCTCTCCAGCAACCGCAAATGCTTCTTATAGGATGAGAACACCAGCACTTTGTGGTTCTCTGAGATCAGGTTTTCCAGGTAATCCAGTATTTCGTTAAATTTTCCGGACTCGCCCTGGTAATCTTCCTCGACCAGGCGGGGGTGGTTGGCTATCTGCCGCAGGCGGCTGAGACCGTCGAGAATTTTCAGGCTGTCGCGTTGCCCTGCGCCTTCCAGGTGCTCGATGATGGCATTGCGGATCATCGATTTCTCTCTTTCATAGATCGACCATTGGGGCTCGGTCATCTGGCAGTGTATGACTTGTTCTGTCTTTTCGGGCAGCTCCGGGGCCACCTGGTGTTTGGTTCGTCGCAGGATAAAAGGATCGATGATGGCCTGCAGCTTGGCTTCCCTTTCCTGGTCGTTGTGTTTTTCGATCGGCTGCATGAACTCCTGTTTGAAAAAATGGTAGCTTCCCAGCAGGCCTTTGTTGAGAAAATTGAACTGTGCCCACAGGTCAGAAAGCGAGTTTTCAATGGGGGTGCCGGTAAGCACCAGTTTGTGTTTGCTTTGAAGCTCATTGACTGCCTTGTAGATTTTTGATTCCGGATTTTTTATGTACTGGCTTTCGTCGAGGATGATATAGTGGAAGTTGACCGAGCGCAGCAGTTCGTAGTCGTTCCTTACAATACCGTAGGTGGTAAGTACGATGTCGTATTGATAGAGCTCATTCTCCCTGCGTGTTCTGTTTACTCCGGTATAGCGGTAGGAGTTGAGTTGTGGGGTAAACTTACGGATCTCATCCTCCCAGTTGTATACCAGGGAGGTGGGCATGACGATCAGGGAGACGGGCGAGTCTTCCTCGAGCGTATCGGTTGGTGCCGGTGTTGAAGGGATCTGGCCGAACAGGTTCAACTGCCCCTGCTTTTGCTGAGCCTGGCGGGAGTAGGCAACCTGGTGGTTGTTGTTTTTAACTTCCAGCAGCAGGGTGAGGGTTTGCAGGGTTTTCCCCAGGCCCATGTCGTCAGCCAGGCAACCTCCAAACTCGTATTGGTTGAGCAGATGCATCCACCTGTATCCCTTAAGTTGATAGGGCCTCAGTGTGGCAAGCAATTTTTTTGGAGCTCCAACCTCTTGTTGGTGATGGTTTTCGGTAAGTTCCTGCAGCCTTTCCAGGTATTTGTGTTTGCCTTTTTCGAAGGTTTTTTCCAGTATTCTGAAATGAAACTTATTGATCTTTAAGCGGTCGTTTTCTACCTGTCCGAATTTAAACAGGTCGCCATACCGTGTGAACCACTCTTCGGGCAGCAGGGCATATTCGCCATTGGGAAGTCTGATTTCCCTGATTCCCTGTGTGATGTACCTTCGCAGGCTGACAAAAGAAAACCGGTAAGCACCCACTTTGACCTTGGCTTTCACATCGAACCAGTCGTTGTGCTCATGAACTTCCGATTCGATGCTGAACTCGGGGAAGCAGTAGGTTTTGTTCTCCATCGTGGTGTCCAGGAAGATGCCTTCCTCCTTCAGCCGGGAGCCATGTTCCCTTAGCCATTCCAGCAATTCATGAAGCCCTGTTTGCGTGTCACCGGTGGGGCCATTTTCCCGTTCGGGTAAGAAAAAGCTGCCCATCGTTTTTTTGAGGCCTGCTGCCCTGATCGCCTCCAGCATTTTATCTTCCCAGGCCATATCCCTTTCTATCTTGAAGAAGCGGTATTGCTGGCCCTGGCTCTCCAGGACAACCTTGTTTCTTTGATTGTTCTCGGGCAAAAAATGTTCTTCGCCATAAAAAAAGGAGAAGAGCAGGGCAGGTTGGTAATTCAGGTCACGGGTAAGGCTTAAGACAGCATTTTTTTCCGGTTGTATGGTTTCTATTTCGAATCCCCTGGCATTGACGCTGTACTTTTTGATATTCGGCAGGGCAAAAGATTCAAACCATTTTTTTTCAAAATGTTGGGGCACAATGATGTACTCTTTCCTGAAGAAGGGCTTGAGTTTGTTGGCATCAATGTCCTCGAAGGAATAAAGCCTGTTGTCAATGATCAGCCGGCAGGGATCATGCGACAGGATGATGTGGTGCTTGTCGATCAGTTGTATTTCTTCGCCACCCTGCTTTGCAGCCAGGTTGTAACGTGTTTCGTTTTCAAGTTTTTCAATATTGAAAAGGGTGCTGGCCTGTTCTTTCAGTACCTTGATCTCATTGTCGCGGTTGATGAATTTGTGCTTTTCCTTCAGGTAAACTTCAATGTCTGCTTTCCTTAGAAGATCGGTCAGCTGCGCCACCCGCTTCTCTATAAAGGGTCTGATGTGCTGTTCTACATATTCCGGCTTGACCTTTTGAAGGAATTCCTTGACGGTCTGATCCTTTTTGCTTCCAAAAAGCTGATAGAGTTTTTTTTCGCTGTATTGTCTGGCAACCTCATATATGTCTTTTTCCTGCCGGCTCAGTTGTGGAGCATAGCGCGAATGGTTCAAATCAGACAGTTGGGCTTCAATCGGGAAAAAACCTTTATCTTCCAGCTTGTTGATGATCAGAGGCCTGGCCAGCGGGCCGAATGTCTTATCCTCTATGATCCCTACCACGAACTTCTGAGCCATAAATTCTGTTACTTTACTGTGAGGTACATAAATTTAATAGCAATTGTCCTGTTCCTAAAATTTTTCAAAAATAGTTTTCAACATTTCATACGATTATTCTTATTAATATATTGGCCGTATGGAACCTGCATGAAATAATCATGTCCTTTTTTTGTAAGTTCTTGGATGCAGGTTTCATAAGATGCTTGGCGCAATATTTTTGGGCAGGACCTTTTATCAAGTTTGGATTATTATACAATAATAAATTAATTTTAATCCGGAAATATCCGTATAAACCCCTAATTTTATTTTGATGGCCTTAAAACCTTCCTACGAAGAATTGGAGCAAAAGATACGGCAGCTGGAGGAGCAATTGAATAGCAAGGATCAAATGTTGAAAAGCATCCATCCGCTAAAGGGGCAATTGTCGGTTGACACTTCCCTAGCTCGAAAAAACAGGGAGCAGTTGGAAAATGAGAGACGAAGGTATCGGGTTTTGTTTGAGCATACAGGCACGGCCACCTGTATTTTTGGTAACGACGGACTGATCACCCTGTGCAATCGGGAGTTTGAAAAGCTTTCGGGTTACAGCAAACAGGAAATAGAGGGACGCTGGAACTGGCGTGACTTTATAGCCGGGTGGGACCTGCGGAGGATGGAGCAGTATAACAGGAGGCGTCAGCAGATGGATCCGGATGTTCCCCATGAATATGAGTTTTGCTTCATTACGCGCGACCGTCAGATACGCAACATTTTTCTCAAGATTGGAATCGTCTCCGAAGGCGGGGAGCGTGTTGCTTCGCTGACCGACCTGACTAGGTTGAAGCATACAGAAGCCGACCTGAAAGAAAGTTATGACATTTTTTCGGCCTTCATGAATCAAATTCCCCATGTGGCCTTTATCAAAGATGCGGATTCCCGGATGATTTACGTGAACCGTTACATGCAGGACAAACACGATGCGAAAGAGTGGCTGGATAAAAATCCCCATGAAATATTTGCCCTGGAACAAGCGGACAAGATTCTCAGCAATGATCAGAAGGTTTTTGCCAGTGGTTTTGAGGAGACATACGACCGCATAGCGGACAGGCATGGTGAAGAGCACCACTATCAGACCTACAAGTTCCGGATCGACCGTATGGGTAAGGAGCCGGTTATAGGAGCCATAGGACTGGATGTTACGGCCCGCCAAAAAGCGCGGCTGAAAAGCCAGGAAAGCAACCGGCAACTGCAGACCCTTATTGGCAACCTGCCGGGCATGGCTTACCGGTGCCTGAACCGCTCGGACTGGTATATGCTTTTTATGAGCCAGGGATGTGAGCGCATAACGGGTTACCCTGCCGGCCACTTTACCTACAACCGCGATGCTTCTTACGGCGACATCATCCACCCTGATGATATCAGCCGGGTATGGAAAGGAGTGCAGGAAGCTGTCCACCGTGGTTTGCCCTTTGAGATGGAGTACCGCATATTTGATGCGCACGGACATACGCGGTGGGTGTGGGAGCGCGGGCAATCGACCGGTTATGATGACCAGGGAAATGAGCTGCTGGAGGGTTTTATCATGGATGTTACTGCCCGCACCGTGGCACAGCAGGCACTGCGCGAGAGTGAAGAGCGTTACAAGAACCTTTTTGAAACCACCGGAACAGCCACCATTGTCTACGACGACCAGAAGGTGATACGCATGTGCAACCGTAAGTTTGAGGAGCTTTACGGGCTTCCCCGTTCCCGGATCATCAACCGGATGAAGTGGACCCGGTTTGTCCATGATGACGACCTGGAGCGCATGATGGAGTACCACCGCAAAAGGGGGGAGGGCAGCGGCTCGCCGCCGGTGGAATATGAGTTTAATTTTGTGGATGCCCATGGCAATGTGAAGACGGTTCATCACGTGGTGAAATTGTTGGAGGATACCCGTCAGCGGATTGCATCCTTTGCCGATGTGACAAGGCTGAAGGAAGCCGAGGCCAGCTTGAAAGACTGGAACCTGAAGCTGGAGGAACAGGTAAGAAAACGCACCGCCCAGCTGGAGGAAGCCAACAAGGAGCTGGAATCCTTTTCCTATTCGGTGTCGCATGATCTGAAAGCACCCCTTCGTGCCATAGAAGGTTTTACCAGGATATTGCTGCGCGATTATGACGACCACCTGGAGGAGCAGGGGAGGCATTACCTGAAGATGACCCGGCAGAACGCCAGCAAGATGAACAGGCTTATCTCCGATCTGCTGACATTTTCACGTCTTGGACGGAAAGCCCTAGAGAAGAAGGATGTCGATCTCAACCGGCTGGTATACGAGGTGTACAATGAACAAAAACTGTTGTTCAACAAGCGCAGGCATCATTTCAAATGCCGGGAACTACCTGTCATAAGGGCAGATCATTCAATGATGAAGATCGTCTTTTCCAACCTGCTTTCCAATGCCTTTAAATTCTCCCGTGATGATGCCCCGCCTGAAGTGGAGGTAGGTTATTACCTGGAGGGCGGAAGGCCGGTTTTTTGGGTACGTGACAACGGCGTGGGATTCGATATGAAATATGCAGG
>CAJXLE010000076.1 GCA_913055895.1 uncultured Bacteroidota bacterium
TACCCAGCAGGTTCTTTTGGATGGCTTCGGCGGCCTTGATGTAGCTTTCTGTTTGGCGGTTCTGGTGACCCAGCTGGAAGATGATGCCGCTTTGCTCAACGGCTTCTTTCACCTGGTAGACTTCGCTGACAGTCCGTGTCATGGCTTTTTCCGCATATACATGTTTGCCGGCACGTGCTGCATCGATGATCATCCGTGCATGCCAGTGGTCGGGCGTGGCAATGACCACGGCATCAATGTCGGGTGCCTGCAGCAGGTCCTGGTAGCGGCGGTAGCGGGGAGGTTTTTTGCCGGTCTTTTTTTTATCTGCCTTTCGAGCTTTGTTGGCAGCTGCCTCCAGTCCCCGTTCGGCATGCACGTCGAATATGTCGCACACCCCGTTGATCTCTACGTTCAGGTCGGGCTGGCTCATATAATTTTGATACCGCTTGTCCTGGGAATCTTCCATGGCTGCCTGTTTCCAGCCGGCTACCACGTCGGGGTGGGGAAAGCCCAGGGCGCGCACCAGGTGTTCGCCCCTGCCTCCAAAACCTATGATGCCCAGGCGCAGGCGTTCGCCGGTGGCCTGCCCGAAGTATACGGGAGCGGGCGTACCCTGCGACATGTTGGTCTCCTGCAGGATGTTGTTTTTCAGAAAATCCCTGTACTTCTGTTTGCGGTAGACACCGTAAGCCAGGGCACCCAAAACCGGGACAGTTGCCAGGGATTTAAGCACATCACGCCGGGTGATGCCTTTTTTCTGTTCGGATGGATGTTCAGGTGTTGGCCCATCACCCGACCCGTGTTTTTTGGTTTTCTTTGTACGGGGGTTTTTATCTTTTTTGTTGGCTGCCATACTCAATCATGTTTAATGAAGATGATCATAAATCCATCAGGCGCTTTTTTTCCATACCAGGCGGTCGAGACCGATATGCCTGCCGGTGGGAAAGACCAGCAATATGGCGAAGACGAATATTTCAATCAGGGTTTTGTTGACAATCAGATAGTTGCCTTCAGTGGGCATGGCGTAATTGATCCCAACAAGGGGCGGGTGGGAGAGGTAATAAAAACTGAGCAGCACGATGCCGGCGATGGCAGCCGGCCGGGTCATAAAACCCAGTATAAGGCCTGCCCCAATGGCCATGAGTCCCCAGATGTTGAGCTGATCCACTACAAATAGCAGGTCGGGGTGGTTGGTGATGGATTGAAACAGTCCGGCAAACCATCCGGCTGAATCCATCAGGTAGGGGGCCGATGACCAGTTGGGATTCAGCAGCTTGGCAATGCCCTCATAGAGACAGTACCAGCCCATTATCAGGCGCATGAGAAGAAGAATGGTCAGTTGAGATCTGGAATAGTTATCCTGCCCGTTGCTCATAGAACAAAATTTTCCAATTGAACTGGATTGTTAACAGCGGACAATAATAATAAAAAATGGGGAAAAAGATGGATTCGATTCAACCATCATTGATTGGCCATTTCAATCAGCGACATGAAAAGCAGCTGGGCCGTCTCCTCCATGATCTCGGGAGTGATTTTGTCCACATCGTCACCCGGCTGATGGTATACGGAAGGTGCACCGTAAGCATAAAAGCTCAGGATGGGAATACCGGCTTTCATGAATCGGGCCGCATCCAGGCGGGGCCGGGTATTGTTCAGGAAGGTCGAAGGGTTCAGGTGGCGGTGGATGTATTGGTCGTTGGCTTTTTCTATAAAAGCATATAGTCCGGGATGGTTCTCGCCCGCTGTCACCCCTATCTTGTTTCCCACGCCCACCCCGTCAATGTTCAGCATGGCAGAAGTCTTTTCGGGTGGATAAGATGGATTGTCCAGGTATACTTTTGAGCCGAAGATGCCTTGTTCCTCCGCGCCAAGGGCCAGGAACATCACCGACCTTTTCATGGGTATCTCGTATTGGGCAAGGGCTCGTGCAACAGACATCATGACGGCCACACCCGAAGCGTTGTCATTGGCGCCCGGGATGAGCTCCCAGCAACGACCCAGGTGATCCAGGTGGGCACCCACGATGATGACCTCATCCTTTAGCTGTGGGTCGCTGCCCTCTATATATCCGATCACGTTGCTTCCCCTGCCGTTGGGAAAGTGCTTGGTGTGGTTGGTGATGGTGAACTTCTTACCTGTAGAAAAAGAGAAGGGTTCAAGGTTTTTCCTGATGGAGCCGACCACCTCCTGATGGGTATGGCCGGTGCCGGCAAAAACATCACTGACCACAGTGTCTCCGACATGTGAGTAGATAAAACCCTCTTCATAGGCATTGTTGGGATTGACGATGGGACCGTAATTGTACAACATACCTGCGGCCCCATGGCGGACAGCATTCCTGAGTTTGTACTGATGAAAGGAGTAGGGTTTCCATTTTCTGAAGAGGGCGGTGTCCTCGCTGGGATTGAGCGGTGCTTCTCTTTCCAGCATCACGATCTTCCCGTCCACATCCACATCCTTATAGTCGTCGTAGCCCAGTTCAGGCGCCGTGATGCCATACCCGGCGTATACCACTTCCGCTTTTACCGTCCCGGAATCGGAGGTGGCACCGGGAATGAACTCCTCTACATAATCGTAATGTTTGAGGATTTCCTTATCCCCTTGCGGCAGGTGCATGGTAACCTTGCAGCCAGGGTATACCCGTGTGTAGGGAATGTCAAAATGCTGCAGGTACCCCCCTGCGGGGGCTTTGCCCTTGATGCCCCAGTCCTTGAAATGTCTTATCAGCCAACTTGCGGCTGAATCATAACCGGCTGTCCCGGTGAGACGGCCTCCATATTTGTCCGAGGCCAGCTCGCTGACATAGTCCAGCAGTTCATGGCTTGAGATGCTTTTCATTGCCCTGATCTGTGGCGATTCATTATATTCCTGGGCCGTTCCGGGTAAAAAATAAAAGCTAAAAAGGACAAGCATTAGAAGGGATGAGAAGGGTTTCATGATCCAGGACCGTTTTGGTTTGAAACTGAAAAGTAATAAAAAATTTATCAAAGAGCGACAGCCATAAAACCTGGCAAATGCTTTGTTTTGGAAGGACCCGGCCTTTATTGGGTGCTGAGCGGTGAGAAATGAATGCCGTCGGGTTCCTTTCCGGCTTTCAGGTGGCGCTTTATTTCCATTTTTTCAAGATCTATTTCCGTCACCACGTCCGACCGGGTGTTCGACACATAAGCATATTTGTTGTCGGGTACCACCACGCCAATGGGAACCGAGGTGCCTTCAAACTCCGAAAAATAACGTTCGGCATCCCTGTCTTCGGGTACCGGCGGCCGCAACTTAATTTTTTTGACCAGCTTTTTGTTGGGGGCATCATAGACGGCGACCTCACCTGACCGGGCGTTGCTGACAACAAAGTATTTGCCGTTGGGCGAGAATTTCGACCTTATGGGAAAATCTCCGCAGGGGAGGCTTTTTATTTTTTCAAGGCTTTGGGTGTCGAAAACAGTGAGGTTGTTGTCGCTGCGGTTGGTGACCCATACTTCCCGGCCGTCAGGTGAAACCGCTATGCCCTCTGCACCCTTGCCACTGTATAGCTGGCCCAACTTCTCACCGGAGGTGAGGTCAAACACTGTGACGTTGCCCGTGCGGATGCTGGATACGAAAGCACGCTTGTTGTCGGGTGCGACAGCCACCATATGCGATATTTCCTGGTTGGTGTTCAGCGTTTGCGTTACCTCGGACTTTTTAACATCAACGATCAGCAGGCTTTGTGTACCCTCTGTGGTGACAGCCAGGCGGGAGGTTCCATGAAGCCAGTCCAGTCCGTGGGGACGGGTATGACGGCCCAGGTCGATCGTTTTTACCAGCCTGCCATTTTCGACATCGTACACCGACAAGGTGTTGCCTGCCTTGTCGCGGCCACCGTAGTTGGCCACCACTGCCCGGCGGCCGTCGCCAGAGACCTCCACCTCGTGGGGGCCTTTGCCTGTGGGCAGGTTGGTGATGGTTTGACCCGAGGAGCGATCAATAAAGGAAACGGTGTTGCCACTCTTGTTTCCCACGATGATGGTTCCCTGAAGGGATTCGGCGTTTTGCCCCCAAAGGTTTTGATGCGTCAGAAAGACAAAAAAAAGGGGTGCCAGAATGGTCCATGGTGATTTAATGACTGTTAAGGTGCGTTTCATGATGAATGTGTTTTTAAGATATGCATTGATGCTCTTGGAAATGGTGAACAAAATTTTGTGGTTTTGTGTTTAGCATTGGATATGAATGGTTTACCATAACATCGAGTTGATTTTTTAGCTTCTATTCAGTAAATTGTTTGAATGTTGACAAGGCCTTTGTTTAGAAGTACGTGCAAATGATTTATATGAATGAATCTGATTCAGATTGATACAACCTACTCAACTTCCGTTATAATGGCAATTGATCGTGAAAAATCAAATTCCAGGCTGGCTAAATTAATCATGACGCTTTTGGCTTTATTTTTTATTTTCTCCGGGGTGAAAGCCGAAAACCTCCCGGAGACCTACCAGCAGTTCAAAACAGCCTTTGTCCAGATGGAAGTGCCGGCCATGGCAGACAAAGGCATCAATTTGAAGATGCGGCGCCAAACCAAAATATGGGTAGGTGTTGGCGCCGGGGTGGCCACTATGGCTGTGGCTGGATATTTTTTCATCAACGGTCAGCAGGAGCAATACGAACAGGCCCTGCTGATTGGTGCTGGCACTTACATACCTGTTATAGCCGTATTGGTGCTCACGGATGAAAAAAGGGACAGGGGACCTTATGATTAGGCACTTTCATCAGGTGTGCTCATCTATCTCCCGGAAGTTGGCCATGGCCACTGCCGTGGTATCAATAAAGTCGTGCTCCAGCACCCACTGTACCGCACCCCTGTAAGTGGGTTTTTCTTTCTTTTTGTGGCTGTACCTACCCCCTGAGCAAGTTTTCATGGCCACCATACCCGTTCCGTTGCGATGGGCCTTTTTCATCTCTTCGATCAGTGCCGGCTGGTTCCATGAGGTGCTCCAGTCGCTTTGTGAATGCTCAAAAGCTCCTGCATGGTTGAAGGGAACCATGGCCACATCGAAAAAATGATCGCGGTTGGCCTCCCTGAGTACCTCCACATGATTGCTGTGGGAAGAAAAGCCAAAAGCCCGGATGGCTCCCCGGTCTTTCATCTCTGAAAAAACCTGACGGATGGTGGGATCCTGGATGACTTCTTTTTCCCTGACCCCATGCAGCAGCATCACATCAATGTAATCAGTCTGAAGCGCCTCCAGGCTTTCCTGAAGCGAATGCTCCATCTGTTTTCTTACCTGCCGGGGGGAAGCTTTTCCGCCTTCCAGGTCGACTTTCATCTTTGACTGGATGACATACTTTTGACGCTGACCTTTAAGCGCCTTGCCAATCATCACCTCATTCTGACCATTGGCATAAGCCCGTCCGGTATCCAGGAAAGTGATGCCCTTGTCCAGGGCGTTTTTTAACACGGCAGGGTTTTGGGTGCGCGAGGCACCAAAGCCAAGGGGTGTCACCTCAATGCCTGTATTGCCAAGCTTCCTGTGACTCATGACGGCCTTTGGGCGGGTGTGAAAAGCCAATGTTCTGGGCAGGATGCCAATGGCCAGTGCGGTGACAAGGGACCGTTGAATGAATACTTTGCGTGATATTTTCATGTACGTATCCTTTTTGTTTTAACAAGATTTTTTCTATTTAATTGGTCTTGTGTAACTTATCCCGACAGGGCGGGATAAGTTACATATCAATTGATCAGCCCTTGGTAAGAGTTACATGGTTATTTGATCATGGCCGTATGATCTGAAAAAAATACAAAAGTATCCGGAAATATCAAAATAATTCCATGGCTGTTCCGAAGATGGAGGATGATTCAATAATTGGGTGTTTTTATCCGGTTGATCTGCATGATTAAGTAATTTCACCCTATTGGAGCATGTAATGTTAAGATTTTCATCGACCTGAAAAAAAAATACTTCAGGGTCTTTATTTCCCTGCCCATCAGCAGGTTCTGTGTGATCATTCTTATTGTCAAGGCTTTGTATTTTGCTTGCCAGAATAAGAGCATAGGCCGACAACGAGAACACAAGGCTGAGGGTATGTTTTTAACCGGCTGTTTTACAGTTAAAATGAAGATCCTGTTTTTTGGATCAGGTGAAAATACCTGGTCTGGGAAATTACGTGATTTCACCCTAATCACGATACCTGGCTCTCCGTAAATTGTCGCTGATAATATTCATTGAAGAAAAAAAACAACAGCAACATGAAGAGAAAATTACCCCATTTCTTAACCTTGTCGTGCCTATTATTTGTCATTTCCATGAGCAGGGGAAACGCAGACAATTTTGGCCGATATGTCTTTTCACCCCCAGGCAGCGCGGAAAAAGCTGGCTGGCTGGTTGACGCTGCAGACCCTTCTTACCCGGGAAAGAAGGGATCGAGGGATACGGCTCAGTTGAAAGGGAATGATGATTTGCCGGATCTGCAACAGGCAGACGACAGGCTTTCCATCAGTCTTCAGTATCGTCCGCGCAGTGAATACCGGAATGGTTATAAAAAACCCATGTCCGACAGTCTGAAACCGGCATTTGTCACCAACCAGAGGAGTCGGATTGGTTTGAGTTACCAGCATCCCAGGTTCCGATCAAGGATATCCTTCCAGGATATCAGGACCTGGGGTGAGACCAGGATCAAGCAGGATGTGTCAAGCTTTCTTCTTCATCAGGCCTGGTTTGAAGTGTTTTTGGACCCCTCGTGGTCTTTAAAGTTGGGCAGGCAGGTGCTGAAATATGCCGATCAAAGGTTTCTGGCAGCATGTAACTGGAACAATGTAGGTGCCACCCACGACATGGCCTTGCTGAAATACGACCGTCCGAAACGCCATGTGCATTTAGGACTGGCCTATAACAACCATGCCAGTTATTTGCATGAGAGATACCAGTATTATCCCGAAAGTTTCTATAAGACCATGCAATTTATATGGTTTTCACAGGATTTTGGTCCCCGCCTGGAAGCTTCCTTCCTCGAGATTACCGATGGCAGGAAAAAGGAGGGATCAGACAGGCATTTATACTTCCGCACCACCATGGGGATCAATCTCGACTATCAATCGGGCGAACAAGGCCTGGCTCTTTCAGGCAAAGCATATTGGCAGGGTGGTAAAATCCGGGAGCAGGAGAGGATCAGCGCATACTTTTTGGCCTTTAAGGCTTCCTATTCCTGGAACAGGATGGCACTGACACTGGGAGGTGATTACTTCTCCGGCGACAATGGCCTGGATACAAACGACCGGGTAAACCGGGCTTTTAACAACCTTTACGGATCGGGACATGGATATTATGGAAGCATGGATTACTTCAGGACCATTGACAAACATACAGGGGGAGGGGGACTGCGTGATTTATATGGCAAGGTGGCCTTTCATATCTCCGGGAATACATCGGCCGATATTACTTACCACCACTTTTCACTGGCAGGCAATGTGGCAGTTCTGACAGGTGAAGGCAACAAGTTAAAGGCACTGGACAGGGAGTTGGGATCAGAACTGGACTTTTCCCTGAACCATTCATTCAGTAAAAATTTCCAGGTGAAAGCGGGGTATTCCCTCATGTTTGGAACCCAGAGTCTGGCTGCCATTAAAGGCGGGGATGCAAAACATACAGGAAACTGGGGCTTTGTCATGCTCACATTTCAACCTGAAATATTTGTCAACAATCTCATTATCAATCAATAATTTTTTTTAGGAGGTCATCATGAAATTAAGCAGGAAATTTTTAACCATCAATCTAACAGCCTTGGTCATATTGCTCATCGTTATTCTGGCCATCGGATTTTCATATTACAACAACATTAAAAAAGAAAGCATTGCCAAGAGGGTTGAATCTATCAAGAGGGTTTATAAGGACAACCTGGACGCGAAGAAAGAGATATGGATTGGCAATGCCTTGCTCATTGCCAACAACCCCAAAGTGAAGAGCTGCCTGCTGGACACCAACCGCAAGGAACTCGCCCGGGCAGTCAACAAGCTGGGTAACAGTTTTAAAGAGAATACAGGTTTTAAGAACATCAAAGTGCATATTATCGACAAAAATTTGAATTCGTTTTATAAATCCTGGGCTCCTGATGATTTCGGTGAAAGCCTTACTTATTCCTCCGGCTATAAAGAGGTCAGAAGAAGTCAGCAAGCCCAGGTGGCCATGGAAGTTTCTCCCAAGGGACTTAGGTTAAAGGGCTTGTTTCCAATTTTCTACGAAGGTGAGTTTTTGGGTATTGCCAATTTTGAAGGCGGACTTAACTCGATTAAACGTAAGCTCGAGCCCCACCATACCGATTTTCTCTATTTTATGAATGAAGGTGATCTGGATGTTGCCCGGGAACTGGAAGACAACATGGAGTTTAAGCAGTACGTGCTGAGCCAGAACGACATCAACCAAAATTTCTTGGATTATGTGCGCAACGATTTGGCGTTCAATAAGCTGTCAGACAACGGTTTTCACCTGGATGATCAATATCTTACCATCAAGGGACAGTTTGAGAATTTCTCCGGGGATGATACCGGTCTTTATGTTCTGGGAATGAAGCGGAAGCAGGTCATGAAGCAGGTTCATCAAACCAAAAATATGTTGTTTACCGTCCTGGGTGTGCTCTTCGGAATCTTTCTGCTGTTTATGATTTTGCTGAATTATTTTGTCAACAAAATGATTATCAGGCCAGTAAATAAAGGTGTGGCTTTTGCAGAGTCGATTGCATCGGGGGATCTGACGACAGAGATTGACGTGCATCAGAAAGATGAGATAGGACAATTGGCCGGTGCGCTGCGTAATATGTCGGATAAGCTGCAAAAGATCGTAACCAATATACAGAACGGGGCAAACAACATCTCTGCGGCCAGCGACCAGATAAGTGCCAGTTCACAGCAGATGTCGCAGGGAGCCAGTGAACAGGCATCCTCCGCTGAGGAGGTTTCCTCATCCATGGAACAGATGAAGGCAAACATCCAGCAGAACACCGACAATGCCCAGCAAACCGAGAAAATTTCCATGAATACGAGCGAGAGCATCAAAAAAGGCAATGAAGCCACACAGAATTCCGCCAGCTCCATGCGAGATATTGCTGAAAAAATCTCCATCATCAATGATATAGCTTTCCAGACCAACATCCTGGCTTTGAATGCAGCTGTTGAGGCCGCCCGGGCCGGAGAGTACGGAAAGGGCTTTGCCGTGGTGGCTTCAGAAGTGCGCAAGTTGGCAGAGCGCAGTGGTGAGGCCGCCAAAGAGATTGATGAAAAATCCAAGGCGGGCGTGGAGATAGCCGAGGAGGCCGGGCAGCAACTTAGCGAGATTGTGCCCGAAGTGGAGAAGACTTCCCAGTTGGTCCAGGAGATCACCTCGGCCAGCAATGAGATGAACAGCGGAGCCGACCAGGTCAACAATGCCATACAGCAATTGAACCAGGTTACCCAGCAAAATGCTTCCTCCTCAGAGGAGTTGGCTTCCAATGCTGAGGAACTTTCCAGCCAGGCCGACGAGCTGAAGCAGGCCATCCGTTTTTTTAAGGTAAATGCCAGTAATGGTCATACTGTTCAAAGCAGCAGCTCTGGAAGTCAAAGGACATCCAGCCTGCAGGCCAGCCACCAGGCCAATTACCAACAAAGGGGTAATGTGCATCATACAGCCTGGCAGACCAGCGAAAAGGTCACGAATGCTCAAACAAGCGGCAAAAACCAGGAAGTTTCCGGCGGCAATGGTCAAAAACCTGGCTCAGGGGTCGATCAGAAGATGAACCATTCCAGCAGCGATTCGGATTTTGAGAATTATTAATGGGCGGGTTGAACACGTAAGGCTATAAATCAAAAATTCCCCCTGCCTTTTTCATGGCCTGGGGGAATTTTTGATATTCCTGGAAAAGCTTGGATGTTACTGTTCGGCATCTGTTTGGGGGGCTCCCTTTTCCGTTTTCTTCTCATCTTCCTGTTTTCTCTCCTCCGCGGATTCTTCTGGTTTACCGGTCTCGGATTTTTGGGAGCCGCTTCTGACCGTTGAGGTGAGCGTTTGATAGGTTTTACTGATCGTTGATCTCATGGTGTTCACCTCCTGGCTGATGTTGCCGGAGATTTTTTCCCAGTTTTCGCCGGAGGCTTTCTGCAGATCACCCATCCAGTGAAGAAGATTGTCTTGCTGTTTTTTCAGGTAATCCACCTGGCTGTTGATTTGATCTTGAAGCTGACCAGAGGAGTGTCGGGCACGCTCATCCAGATCGTTTATCCAGGCCCCGAAATCATCCACCCAGCCCTGGGTTCTTTCATAGAAGTTTTGTTTCTCTGAGTTGACTTTGTCGGCATATTCTTCAAAAGCCCTGGATGCTTCATCCCATTTGTTTTTGGTAGAAGAGACCATGTTCTCATAGAGGCTGCTTAGTTTTTCCTTTTCCTCTTCCAGTTTTTTCAGTTGTTCTTCCCATTCATTGAGTTGGTCATTGACCTGGTCGACATTTTTTTGTGCTCTCATCCTGGATTCCAGGTAACTGGCTTCAAGGGCATAAATTTTCGACATCAGCTTCTTTGTGAGTATCTCCGAACGCTTTTCAAATATTTCTCTTTGTTTCTCCATACTAAATCCTCCTTATCTCAATTTGTCTTTTATATTAGACTAACAAATTAAGGATTTTTCAGGAGAATATCAATTTTTATATGGCCCCGGCCATCAATAAAATGATTGAGTTATTTAGAAACTTTTTTCGGGATTCTTGGGCACCCACTCATATATGGGCAACCGCAAGTATGAATGCGGACCATCAAATTTTAATAACCCGGCCGGCTCCGCCTTGCTCCATTTTGTCGGGGTAGCGGTTTTGGATTTCCGTTATGTGTTGGGTACAGTGTGTGGGACAAATAAGCTGAAGGTCGCCGAAGAGTTCAAATTTGTTGAAACCATGCAAGCCACCCACGATGCCAAAGATGTTTCCAAACCTCGATGCTGTATTGAGGATATCTTCCATGGGTGGGTGGGAACAGCCAACTACAAGTACCAGGCCCTTTTCGGTTTGAACGGCCAGGGCTTGTTCGATTTGGTCCAGCTGACCGGTTGAGAAAAAGTTATCATGGATCTGTGCCGGTTCACTTAAGTGCCTGATTTCCCTGGCGTGCTTAATACCCCTTAACGAGTCGGGAACATACACGCTCACTTCATGGTTCTCGTGCAGGAAGGCCGACAAACCACCCACGTGATCAAAGTGTGGATGGGAGATGAACACCTCGTCGACAGATGACGGGTCGATCTCCAGCTTTTTCATGTTGTTGAGCAGGATGGCCCCGTCACCCCCGGTATCGAATAATACTCGGCGGTCGTGTGCCTCCACCAGTGCTGCAAATCCCCAGTCGGGAATCAGATCACTGCTGTAGGCTGTATTGTCATAAATGATGGTAATTTGCATGAGTGACACATTTAGATGTTGCAACATGGATTCACCCTGCAAGGTAATAATAATGGGAATATTCTCAAAACAGGAGGGCGGCGATTTTTTAAGATTGAATTTTACGGGTTGGTGTAGTTTTTGTCACCTGTTTGATTTAATGAACTTTTTTGCCCGCATCATACCGGGGTTGTGCAGCCTTAGTATGTAAACCCCTTTGGGCAGACCCGATAAGTTGATCATGATGCGCTTTTCTCCTGCTGATGGATAGATTTCGCGCCTCAACAAGGCTTTACCTTCCATGCTGATCACGGAAAGATGAGATTTTACCGGTATCTCCTCTACGGTTACGTACAAAGTGTTGGTTGCCGGGTTGGGGAATATTTTCATCACCTCCTGCCGGGTCTGGTCACCGATACCTGTGGTCACATCTGTACTGTCCTGGGTGCCGGTGGTGTCCTGATCGCTGTCGGTATCTGTTGAGTCCTGGTCGTTCGAATCGTCCTGGGTGTTGGCCGAATACTGAAAAGGGCCGACGTCTATGTTACCATTTTGGGGAACCTCATTGCTGTCCAGGCCATGATCATAGTGGTCTGCAAAAAACGATTTCCAATCACCAGCGTTGATGGCTGGACTCTCCTCTTTAAGTTTGTAATTTTCCTGGGAGAAGTCAACAAAAACCTGTTCCGGGGATGTTTGGTCCAGGTAGATGTTGTTGTCTTTGCTGGAGACGTTTTTTAAACCGGAGGATTTCTCAAAAATATTGTTGTACAGGTGATTGCTGCCACTGGTGACCTGGGCCGACTCGATGTTTACAAACAGGTTGTTGTATACATAGCCCGTGTTGCTGGCAGTGACCACACCCCGGTATGTTCCCTCCACAATGTTGTTGTAGAAATGCATGTTGGAATGGTGATACAGGGCGGCACCACTGGGACCTTTGATGGTGTTGCGGGCTATGAAGATGCTGTCATGTGCACCGCCAATAAAGATGCTGGCACCGCCATCTCCGCCCCTCAGCGGACCTATAAGGGTGTTGTATTCCATAAGCCCTTTTTGTTCTTCTACCCCAGAAAGATTTTGGGTGGCAATGAGACAGAACTTATTGCCCGAGTTGGAGCGGTCGATGATGTTGTTGTGCACCCACCACCTGTTTGTCTGGTTCAGCTGGATGCCGTCGCCGGAGGCCACATCCTGGCTGTGTGAATCCTCCCATGCCGTGTTGACGTGATGGATATGGTTGTAGGCTATCTCAAAATTGCGGGCATACTGGATGAACATACCGTCGCGGTATACATCATATAGTTCATTGTGGAGGATGCGAAATTGGTTCCCGGCAGAGAGGATGGGGCCCCCATGAATGACATTGTTGTATATGACTGTACCGACCGGGTGGGGCGAAGGATGGTTGATCTCCACTCCGCCGCCGCTGATCTCCATGTCGCGGAGGGTGACATGGTCGCCTATGATGTATATGCGGCCCGAGATCACAGGACGATTACCGGTGCCATAGGCGCCTATCAGCACATTGTCGGCTTTGACCTCGAAACCGGACATCTTGTTGTCGCGGGTTCCTGCTTTCTGCAAATAGGCGGTGTTGGGACTGAATGATCCTATGTCCGACCATGATTGGTAGGGCCGGGCCTGGGAGCCGTCGCTGTTTCCACCTGTATAGTCGGGATTGATGTATACAATAGAATTGTAGTCGTTGTAGTGTTTGATTTCGTTTGGCAGCTCAATGTTAAAAGGGGGTTGTCCGTAAAGGGAAAGGGGTAATAGCAGTCCAATCAGCCATAATACGCTCTTCATAGATTCATCTCTTTAAATTAATAGTATGCACCTGTTTGTGTAACCCGTTTGTTACCTTTTTCAACAGCAGCGCCGGATTCAGGGGGCTGGAGGATGCTTCCGGTCTGCGGTTTTATTCCCTGTACGTTTGCAAAAACAGATTGTTTTGTTTTCGAAAAAAAACTTGTTTTTCTCTAATGTCGGGGTTTTTGAAAGAATGATTTTGGGGGTTGTTATGAAATTGCCGCCCATGGGTAAATACAAGGATATGTCGATTTATAGGTGGTAATTCATCCTACATTCAGGAACATCATCAATGATGTTTCTGAATTATACCCGTGTGGGAGGAGCGCTTTATCCTTTTGGATATGGAAAGTCATCGGAAGACATTGCCCTGGGGGCGGTTTAAGGGGAAGTATGGAAAACCAGTTGGTTGGCCAGGTTGAATTCATCCCGGGTCACGGTGTGGGGGCGTCCTTCGTACACCTGCATGTGAACCTCTGCATGCAACCCTTCGAGGATACCCACGCTTGCATTTACACGTTCAACCGGTACATGTGGATCAGGATTGCCCGTTGTGACAAGGGCCGGTGTTCCCTGGAAGTCGCCGCTGTAATTATCCGGTTGGACCTGGTCCCCGATGAGGCCACCGGTCAAAGCTACCAGTCCTCCATAGCGTGTGGCATGACGGGAGGCAAATTCAAGGGTCAGGCAGGCCCCCTGTGAAAAGCCCAGGAGATAGATGTTTTTTTGGTCGATTCCCTGCTCCTTTACATCGTGGACAAGCTCATCCAGTAAATTTAGGGCACCGGTCAGCCAGGGTTCGTTTTCCTGTGGATTGGCCAGGAAAGAATTGGGGTACCAGGTGTTGTTGGTGGCTTGCGGTGCCAGCAGGGCATAACCTGCAACATCCAGGTAAGGTGCAAGCTCCAGCATGTCGCGGGCTTCACCACCCCTTCCATGGAGCATGATAAGTGCCCTGTTTGCTTCTTGCAGGGATGTTCCTGCAGTATGTATGTTTTTACTGTGCATGGGTCTTTTTTCCTGTCTTCAGTTCGGGCAACACCTGTTCTATGCGTTCACGCATGGGCTCGTACCTGTCGGTCAGCTATCAGGATGTGCGAAGAAGGGGAATGGTAGATGTCATGA
>CAJXLE010000077.1 GCA_913055895.1 uncultured Bacteroidota bacterium
CCTGATAGAGGATGTAAACACCGACGACCTGTATAAGGTGCTGAAACTGCGTACAAGGCCCAAGATCATACTGGCCTCCTCCTATGAGGAAGCCATGAACATTTTCAACAAGTATAAGGACTATTTTCTCTTTCTTATCTCTGACATCAAATTCCCGCACAATGGTGAGCCCGATTCGCAGGCCGGATATGATTTGATCAGATATGCCCGCAAGAACCTGCCCAACCTGCCAACCATATTGCAGTCGTCCAACCCCGACAATGCAGAGAAAACATACGAGCTCAAGTCCAATTTCATCAACAAAAATTCAGAGACCCTCCTGCAGGACCTGAAAAGTTTCATCAACTATCACCTGGGCTTTGGTCATTTTGTATACCGCGACAACCAGGGACGACAGATCGCTGTGGCCAAATCGATGGACGAATTTGAATCGTACCTGAAAACCGTACCCTCCGATTCACTCGTATATCACGCCGTCAAGAACCAGTTTTCCCTTTGGCTGATGGCCAGGGGCGAAATACAAATCGCCAAGGTCATCAACCCGCTTAAGGTAAGCGATTTCGACGATGCCGAGCAGATGCGCAATTTTCTGATCAACATCCTGGACCTTTACCGCAAAGAGCAGGAAAAAGGCAAAATTGTCAATTTCAGCGAGCATGCCGTAATAGAAGAAAACAACATTGTCAGCCTGGCACCCGGGGCCCTGGGCGGCAAAGGACGGGGAGTGGCTTTCATCAACACCCTGATATACAATTTCAAGTTCAACGAGATGCTGCCCTCCATCAACCTGCGTACACCCCGCACGGCCATCATCGGCACCGATGAGTTCGATCTTTTCCTGGAGAAAAACAAGCTGGGCAACTGCATCTTCCAGGAGAAGGATTATGAAAAGATCAAACACTGGTTCCTTCGCTCAGAACTCTCCTTTGAGCTTCAAAAACGCATCAAGGTCTTCCTCAAACACATCACCAAACCCCTGGCCGTGCGTTCATCAAGTCTCTTTGAAGATTCCATCACACAGCCTTTCTCAGGTGTCTTCGACACCTATGTCATCCCCAACAACCACGACGATTTCAACCAGCGCTACAAACAGCTGGCCGATGCCATCAAGCTGGTATATGCCTCCATCTACTCAGATGAAGCCCGCAACTACTTCAAAGCTGTCGGCCATAAAGTGGAAGAAGAAAAGATGGCCGTCATCATACAGGAGCTGGTGGGCAACCAGTATGACCATTACTATTACCCCCACATCAGCGGCACGGCACAATCGCACAACTACTACCCCATCGCCCATATGAAACCCGAAGAGGGTTTTGCAGTGGCGGCAGTGGGTCTGGGACAGTACGTGGTGGACGGCGAACAGGCTTATCGTTTCTCCCCCTCCTACCCCCAGTTGCAGATAGCCTCCACGAAGGACCTGGTCAAGACCTCCCAGGTGAAATTTTTTGCCGTCGACCTCGATAAAAAAGAGATCGACCTTTCACAGGAGGAAAATGCCGGGATGGTGAAGATAGATATTGATGTGGCCGAAAAACACGACAACCTCAAACATTGCGCTTCTGTTTATGAACCCGATAACGACCGGCTCGTGCCGGGCATCGACTCATATGGACCAAGGGTGATCAACTTCGCCAACATACTGAAATACAACTACATCCCACTGGCTCAAACCATTAAAAAAATACTCGACATTGTAAAGGAGGCCCTGGGGACTGAAGTGGAGATCGAATGGGCTGTTGACCTGAACCCCGATGCAAAGGGGAATCCCTCCTTCTACCTGCTGCAGATCAAACCCATGGTAGCCAGTGAGGAAGATTACAACATCGATGTGGATGCCCTCTCCGACGGCGAGATTGTGTTGTTCAGTGAACGCAGCATGGGACATGGCAAAATAGACCACATCGAAGATGTCATCTTCACCGACATCAACCGTTTCAACAACAACTACACCATGGAGATGACCTATGAAATAGAACGGCTCAACCAGAAAATGTACGAGCAGGGACGGCAGTATATACTGATCGGGCCGGGCAGATGGGGCACCCGCGACAAATTTATCGGCATACCCGTGGTATGGTCGCAAATTTCCAATGCAAAAGTGATTGTGGAGGTGGGACTGGAAGATTATCCGCTGGATGCCTCCCTGGGTTCTCACTTTTTCCACAACCTGACATCGATGAACGTAGGCTACTTTTCAATTGCCAACTCAACAGGAAAGAACCAGATTGACTGGCAAACACTTGAAAATCAAACCCTGGTTGAACAAACCCGCTTTTTTAAGCACGTCAGGTTCAACCAGCCCCTGAATGTTCTGATGGACGGTAAGAAAATGAAGTCCGCCATCGTGCTAAATGGAGAAGAAGCAGCAGATCAAAACAAATAACCCACTCACTGAAGCTTCAGGCTTTTATTGTAATGAAAAAATAGACAGCACATGACCTCTTTTAAAAATTACCAGGATTCCCTCAAGATCGACTTCAGCGATACCTCCTTTAACCTGCTCATGCAAAAACGCATCCACAAGGTGCTGCTGATTGCCAGCAGTTACGATACCTTTATGCTGGAAGAGGACGGGCGCATCGACGAGCAGATCTTCAACGAATATGTATCCCTGAACCTTCGTTATCCTCCCATCTTCGTGATGGCCAACTCGGCCGAGGAGGCCTTCGAGAAACTGCGCGAAGACAAAATCGACCTGGTGGTCACCATGCTTACCATAGGTACCTACGACACCTTTGCCCTGGCCAACGAGATCAAGAAAGAATATCCGAGCATTCCCATTGTGGTGCTGACACCTTTTTCACGGGAGGTGTCGATGCGCATACAGCACGAAGACCTGACTGCCATCGATTATGTTTTTTGCTGGCTGGGCAATGCCGATCTCCTGCTGGCGATCATCAAACTGATCGAGGATAAGATGAATGTCGAACACGACGTGGAGGTGGTGGGTGTACAGACCATCCTTTTGGTGGAGAACTCCATACGCTATATCTCCTCTTACCTGCCCAACATCTACAAGATCATCTTCAAACAGTCCAAGGAATATGTTCGCGAGGCCCTGAATGAGCACCAGCGTATGCTCAGGATGCGTGGCCGGCCCAAGATCCTTTTGGCCACCACCTATGAAGAGGCAGTAGAGCTTTTTGAGAAGTATAAGCACAACCTGCTGGGTGTGATATCCGACATAGCCTACAAGAGAAACGGCATCCGCGATAAGTACGCTGGCATCCGGTTGTGCGAGAAAGTGCGCAGCCACGATGAATTCATACCTTTCCTGCTTCAATCATCGGATGAGGAAAACAGGAAGCTCGCCAAAAAACACAATGCCGGCTTCATACACAAATACGCCAAGTCCCTGTCGATCGAGCTGAGAAACTACATCATCAACCAGTTTGCCTTTGGAGAGTTTGTTTTCAAAGACCCCCAAACGAGGGAGCCCATTGGAAGGGCATGCGACCTGCAAACCCTCCAACAGATGATCCTCGAAATACCCGACGATTCACTCGAGTACCATGCCAGTCGCAACGACCTGTCGAAATGGCTCAATGCACGGGCCATCTTCCCCATCGGACAGCTCTTTAAATACCTTAAGATTAGCGACTTCAGCTCGCTCGACGAGGTCCGGAATTACATCTTCAAGGCCATCAGCAGCTACCGCATGAACAAAGGACGCGGGGTGATCGCCAAGTTCGACAAGAACCGTTTCGACGAGTACCTGATCTTCTCCCGCATAGGTGAGGGCTCCATTGGGGGAAAGGCACGCGGACTGGCCTTTGCCAACTCCATCATCAAAAAGAACCACCTGTTCGACAAGTACTCGAACATCATCATCACCATCCCGCGTACCGTGGTTTTGAGCACCGATATTTTCGACGAGTTCATGGAGGGCAATGACCTCTATAAGATCGGTCTGTCCGAGAGGCCCGATGACGAAATACTAAAGCACTTTGTGAATGCACGTCTTCCCAGCCGTGTATACCAGGATCTGTATGCCTTTGTCTCGGTGATCAAAAACCCCATCGCGGTGCGCTCCTCCAGCAAACTGGAGGACAGCCACTATCAACCCTTTGCTGGTATTTACAACACCTATATGGTGCCCAGGGTGGACGACAACACCCGGATGATACAACTCCTCTCCGATGCCATTAAAAGTGTCTATGCCTCGGTATACTACGATGCCAGCAAGGCCTACATGTCGGCCACCTCCAATGTGATCGACGAGGAAAAAATGGGCATCATCCTCCAGGAAGTGTGTGGCTCCAACTACAAGGATAAGTTCTACCCCACCCTTTCCGGTGTGGCACGTTCCATCAACTTCTACCCCGTTGAGCCTGAAAAATCCAACGAGGGCATCGCCAACATAGCTTTTGGACTGGGCAAACAAATCGTTGACGGAGGGGTATCCCTGCGCTTCTCGCCCAAACACCCCAACAAGGTGATACAGCTCTCCACGCCCCAAATGGCGCTGAAGGATACCCAGAAATATTTTTACGCCCTCGACCTGACACCCGAAAATTTTGTACCCTCCACCGACGAGGGCATCAACCTGCTACGGCTGAAGATCAAGGACGCCGAAAAAGACAAGTCCCTCAAGCATGCTGCCTCCACCTACGACATGGAAAACAACAGCCTCCGTGAAGGTACCATTTACAAAGGGAAAAAGATCGTCACCTTTGCCAACATACTCAAACACAAGGTCATACCCCTTGACCAGATACTGCAGGACCTGCTGGAGGTGTTCCAGCGGGAGATGGGTACACCCGTGGAAATAGAATTTGCAGTTAACCTGAACATACCTAAAGACGAACCCGTTATTTTCAATTTTCTGCAAATACGTCCCATTGTCGACAATGAGGAAGACAACGATTTCGACCTTTCGGATGTGCGCCCGGATGACACCCTGATCTATTCCGATTCAGCCCTGGGCAACGGCAAGCTTGATGAAATATATGACATTGTCTATGTCAAACCGGAAAATTTCTCTTCCCTCAAGAGCAAGGACATTGCTTTTGAATTGTCCGGACTGAACGAGCAATTTAAAAAGGAGGACCGGAATTATGTGCTGGTCGGTCCCGGGCGCTGGGGCACCGCCGACCCCAGCCTGGGCATCCCCGTCAAATGGGCATATATATCGCAGGCACGGGTCATCGTTGAGTCGGGACTGGACAATTACCGCATCGATCCCAGCCAGGGCACCCACTTTTTCCAGAACCTGACATCCTTTCGCATCGGCTATTTTACGGTCAACCCCTACCTCAATGAAGGTTATTATGACATTGATTACCTCAATGCCTGTAAGGCGACCTATGAGAACCAGTACATCAGGCACATACGCTTTTCGGAGCCATTAAAAACCCGTATTGATGGTAAAAACAGCAAGGGCGCCGTTTATAAGCCACAGAACGACAAATGATTATGCCCCCCAGTAAACATGAGCAAAATCATGTTTTAAAGTCAAACAAAAATTTGGGAAAATCATATTTTCCACTTTATTTTGAAAGTGTTAATTCATTCACAGCGTGTTAAACAACATATTTTGTACATTTTAAATTTTACCTCAAATGAATGTAGATAAATTAATGAACGAGCTTGAAAAGAAACACACAGGGGAAGTGGAGTACCTTCAGGCTGTACGCGAAGTCCTTGAATCCATTGCGGATGTCTACAATGAAAATCCCCAGTTTGAAAGCGCCGGCATCATCGAGCGGCTGATAGAGCCCGACCGGATTGTCACCTTCAAGGTACCCTGGGCTGACGACAGCGGCCAGGTTCACGTAAACCTCGGCTACAGGGTACAATTCAACAATGCCATTGGCCCCTACAAGGGAGGCCTCAGGTTCCACCCCAGCGTCAACCTGAGTTCTCTGAAATTCCTGGGCTTTGAGCAGATCTTCAAGAACGCCCTCACCACCCTTCCCATGGGCGGCGGCAAAGGTGGATCCGACTTCAACCCCAAGGGCAAGTCCGATTCCGAGATCATGCGCTTCTGCCAGTCCTTCATGACAGAGCTCTGGAGCCTGATTGGTCCCGAGACCGATGTGCCTGCCGGTGACATTGGCGTTGGAGCCAAAGAAATCGGTTACCTTTACGGCATGTATAAGAAACTGGCCAAAGAGAACACCGGTGTATTCACCGGCAAAGGTTTGAACTGGGGCGGCTCACTTATACGCCCTGAAGCTACCGGCTTTGGCAACGTTTATTTTGCCAAGGAGATGCTGGCAACAAAAAATGAATCTTTCGAAGGAAAAACCGTGGCCATTTCCGGCTTTGGCAACGTAGCCTGGGGCGCCGCCCAAAAGGCCACCGACCTGGGGGCCAAGGTGGTAGCCATCTCCGGACCTGACGGTTACATCTATGATCCGGAAGGCATCTCTGGCGAAAAGATTGATTTCATGCTGGAGCTGCGTGCCACCAACGAAGATATTGTGAAACCTTTCTCCTATGAGTTTGACAGCGCCCAGTTCTACGAAGGCAAAAAGCCCTGGGACCTGAAGGTGGATATTGCCCTTCCCTGCGCCATCCAGAATGAGCTGGACAAGGAAGATGCCGAGAAGCTCATCAGCAACGGATGCATGTGCATATCAGAAGGCGCCAACATGCCTTGTACACCTGAAGCCATAGATGTCATCCAAAACAGCGACGTACTCTATGGTCCTGGCAAAGCAGCCAACGCAGGCGGTGTGGCCACCTCAGGCCTGGAGATGACCCAGAACTCCATGAAGCTTTCCTGGAACCGCGAAGAAGTGGATCAACGTCTGCACAAAATCATGATCGACATCCACAATGCCTGTGTAGAAAATGGCAAGGATGAGGACGGCAAAGTGGATTACGTAAAAGGCGCCAACATTGCAGGCTTCTTAAAAGTGGCCAATGCAATGCTCGACCATGGCGTGATTTAATCCATCGATATATCCCACAAAAGAAGAAAAAAGGAGAAGCTCCGCTTCTCCTTTTTTCTTTATACAGCCCCGGGCATCACATATAACATTCACCACTTTTATTCGTTAGAATAGGGTGAAATATGGATGACAAGATCCCGTTCCTTTTGATTGCATTTTAATTAATTTATTGGCCAAATGGAACTTATCATGACAAGATGATCATCTATCTCCCTTTGTGATATAAATGGTTGTTTTATGGTGGATGTTTCACCAAGTTCAAAACAAGTGAAGGCCATGATGAAACATTTCGGACTCATTCAACTGCTGTTGCTGTTGTTTTCCCTGGTGGCCGCAAAGCCGGGCCTTTCCCAGGTACGTGTGTCAGCGGCAGACTCCCTTCAAAAAGAGGACCGTTTTGTGCTGAAAGCTGAGGAAGTGGATGGCACCCGTATTGCCACCATTGATGTTCCGGAAGTGGTGGTATACCCTAAGCTGGAGTTCGACAGCCGCCGCAAGTTCAGGCGATACAAGAAACTCGTCCGCGACCTGAAAAAGGTATATCCCTATGCCCAGAAAGCCAAATACAAACTGATGAAGATGGAGCGTGAATTCCGCAGCATAGAGTCGGAAAAAGAACGCAAACAGTACATCAAGCGGATGGAGAAGGAAATAAAAAATGAATTCAAGGACGACATCAAAAATATGACCATCAACGAGGGCCGCCTGTTGCTGAAGCTCATCGACCGTGAAACAGGCAATACCTCCTACACCCTGCTGGATGAATTAAAAGGCAGCTTCACCGCTGCCTTTTGGCAAACCGTGGCCCGCATCTTTGGTCACAACCTCAAAGCAGAATACGAACCGAACGGGCGCGACTACCTGATAGAACGCATCGTGGTGCTGATCGAACACAACCAGATCTAATATCCTGTCTTTTGCGCGGTTAGATCTTTCGTTCCACCACGTGTTTGTCTGTTGTCACATCAGCTCAAGCATGGATTGTACCGTATTGTCGGCACCTTCAGCTATATTGAGCACGTTGGCATCCAGCATGTAGCAGGGGGAGGTAACCACCTTGTGGTTGTTGTCCACCACCACCTCGCCGTGATCGGTTCTTTGGTGGGTGGCGCCCATTTCCACAACGGCATCGGCCGTATCTTTATCCTGCCCAATGGTCAGCTTGATGTCACCAAAAATCTTGGCCACAATGACAGGTGAGATGCACAGGGCACCAATGGGTTTGTGCTCTTTGGCCATTGCACGAATGGCATTCTCAACCTCACCGTTGACCTGGCAGTTGCTGCCATCAAAGGCAAAGGTGCTCAGGTTCTTGGCTGCACCAAACCCGCCAGGCATGATCAGTCCGTCAAAATCGTCTGCGCGAAAGTCCTTGAGATTTTTTATGTCGCCGCGGGCAATGCGTGCTGCTTCAATCAACACGTTGCGCTTCTCAGGCATCTCCTCGCCTGTGATGTGATTGACAACATGATGCTGATCGATATCGGGGGCAAAAACCTGATAGGTACCCCCATTTTTCATGATGGCATACAGGGTCATGGTGGCCTCATGGATCTCCGAGCCGTCGAAGACACCACTGCCAGCTAAAATCACCGCAAATCTTTTTTGTTTACTCATAACGCTTTCAATTTAAATGATACAAATATTGGTTCACCGCTGGATTATTTGATCAATCTTTTTAATATTTGAGAACACATAGATGGCTAACTGGATCTGTGAGGCATTTCTTTTCCTCGGCGGGGTGTATTGCATTTGACCAGGTTCACCATAAGAATGGTCAGTTGCAAGGCTCCCGTTCATCAAAATAAGCTTCACCCGACCAATAATTAAAAAAAACATCGTATGAAAAGAACCTTTATCGCCATACCCGTTCGTGCAGGCATAAACCTGCGGAATACCCACACTAAGTTACGAAATGAATTGAAGAATGAAAAAATCAAATGGGTGGATGCTGACCATTTTCATGTGACCCTCTTCTTCCTGGGCGATACCACTGAAGAGCAAACAGACCAGGTTCACCGGATGCTGCAGTCCCTGGTTGCCCGGTACCAGACTTTCACCATCCGTCTGAAAGGGTTGGGGGTGTTTAAAAACATCAACAAGCCCAGGGTCCTGTGGGCCGGCATATACGACTACGAACCCATGCAGGAGATCAAGCAAGCCATAGACCGGCAGATGAGCGAGGTGGGGTTTGAACCTGATAAAAGAGCCTTTGTCCCGCATCTGACCCTGGCCCGCATCAAGTGGATCGATGACAGGGATGCGCTAAGAACATTGTTGGAAGAACACCGGGAGGAGGAATGGCAGTCGGTGGATATAGGGGAGGTCATCTACTTTGAAAGCAAGCTTACCCAGAGCGGTCCCATATACACACCGCTGGGTCGATACAACCTGGCTCCTTCAAACCAGTAGGCGGCGGCGCTGCCGCAGCTTATCCAGCAGCTGGCAGGCCAGGTGATAGACAGCCTGGCCTTTTTCGTTGATGGTCAAAGGCAGTTCACCTTTGCCTGCAGCTTCTGTCCATGCCCTGAAAGCTTCAACGGTGAGCGAATGCCATGAGGGACTCTTCTTTTCTTCCTCTTGGGCTTTGCTGTCGGTTGACAGGAAAGACAGGACCTTTCCAGCATAAAAATCCATCAGGTACCTGCCTTCCTGCTGAAAAAATTCGGCCTGCAACGACTCACTCTCAGCCAGGTGGTTCACCAGGACCATGGCACTGGCACCGTTGTCAAAACCGACGTGTGCCTGACAGGCCACCGGACCTTCCAGGTCGGTCGACGGAATGACCACATGGCTCCCGGTCCTCCGGATTCCCGAGGGTATGGTATCACAAAGCAGGGAGGAAAGCTCAAACCACAATTCTTGCATCTTATCATCCAACCTGTCCTGCCCGGCAGCATCCACCCGTATGAAGACCTGCCCCGGATGCAACGATGCTTCCAGGTGCTTGTAGACTGGATGATGAAGCAGCCGCTGATTGAGCTTCAACATGCTCTGGCTCTCAGCAGCAAGGCGATACAGTTCGTCCAGCTGGCCGGCTTCCAGGGTAAAGGGCGATTCCAGGAACAAGTGCCTGGATTCTTTGACCGCCAGCTTTCCTGTTTCAAAAGGTGCAGGGGCCGTCTGTCCCATAAAAATCACATCCGATTCCTGCACCAGGGCACTGGCGGTGGAATAAACCCGCACACCGGTCAGGCTGTCAGGCGACGAATGTGAATAGACCCCGGCCACTTCATATCCCTTCTGTTCAATGCGGAAAAGCTGTTCCAGCAATGGGTGGGTGCCAATGAAACCGATCTTCATACCACGTTTTTATACAAACTTAAGGGATTTTTTCCACGACAATCCCCTTTTTGATAATAAGTTATCAACTCTTCATGTTGATAAAGAGGGCCGGGAAGATAAACATGAAAAAGTTTTCATAGATGAAACTTCCTTGTATCTTTGTTGTCAAAACCGATGAAAGTAAATGACTGACTCTTACAAACATAAAGGACAAAGAAAAAAACTCATTAAGGAACTGCGTGCCAAAGGCATCTCCAATGAAAATGTACTTGAAGCTATGGAGCGTGTTCCCCGTCATTATTTCATGGAAAGCGGCTTTGAACAGTTTGCCTACAAGGACCAGGCCTTCCCCATCGCCAAAGGACAAACCATCTCACAACCCTACACGGTGGCTTATCAAACCGAGTTGCTCGATCCCCGGAAACATGAAAAAATCCTGGAAATAGGGACCGGCTCAGGTTATCAGACCGCCGTCCTGCTGGAGATGGGGGCAAAGGTATACTCCATAGAACGCTACCGCGACCTCTACTTGCGGGCCAAGAGCATCCTCGGCGAGATGGGTTACCAGCCCTATCTTTTTTACGGCGACGGGTATGCGGGTCAACCCACCTTTGCCCCCTACGATAAGATACTTGTGACGGCCGGTGCATCGGAGGTACCAAGTGACCTGCTCGATCAGCTCAAGAACGGCGGTTCTATGGTCATTCCCGTTGGCGACCATCTTGGACAACAAATGAAGGTGGTTGAAAAGAGCCAGGAAGGGGAAATCACCGAACACAACCGGGGCAGCTTCATCTTCGTTCCGCTCATCCCGGGAAAAGACACCAACAACAACAAATCCTAAAGTATGATCCAGATAGAAACATTCATCTTCAACCCTTTTCAGGAAAACACTTACCTGGTATCCGACGATACGGGTGCATGCATCCTGATCGATCCCGGCTGCCATTTTGAAAATGAGCGCCGTCAACTGAAAGACTATATTGAGAACCACCGGCTGCAACCACAGCTGATTGTCCACACCCACGGACACATCGACCATGTGCTGGGCATCAACTTCATAAAGGAAGAATATGACATCAAAGCCGTGATGCACCCCGATGACCTTTCTGTACTCAGGAGCAGCAAGGATTTCGGCAGGATGGTGGGACTGGAAATAGATCAGCCCGGCGATCCTGAGCTTCATGTCTTCGACGAGGAGCAAGTGAAATTTGGCAACACCTCGCTGGAAGTCTTCCATGTTCCCGGCCATTCACCCGGCAGCATCGCCCTGTACCATCCAGATGAGGGGATACTTTTCCCGGGTGATGTGCTCTTTCGAAGGGGCATCGGGCGCACCGACCTGATGGGCGGCGATTACTCAACGCTGGTCAGGAGCATAAAGGAAAGACTCTTCACCCTTCCTGATGAAACCACCGTTTATCCTGGTCACGGAGAGCCCACCACCATTGGCGAAGAAAAAAGGGAAAACCCTGTTTTGCCGTGAACAGAGGAGACTGAACAAACTTTTTCAACAGTTTGTTTTACAACATACGACGGTTCGCCTAAGATTGATAAAATTCATACAATGTATCGATCTTCTTGTTAATTTTGACAAAAAATGTATCATATACTAAAAAATAACGACTATGGCACTGGAGAAATTTATTGATCGCCACAATGGTGTTAAAGAAAGTGATCATAATATAATGCTCAAAAAGATTGGTGTGGGTTCGATGAAGGAGTTGATCGACCAAACCATCCCCAAGTCGATACAACTGGACAAGCCCCTGGAGATGGAAGAGCCCATGAGCGAATACGAATATTTCAGGCATATACGTGATATAGCATCCAAAAACAAGCTTTACCGATCCTTCATTGGTAAAGGATACTACGACACCATCCTGCCCTCTGTCATACAGCGCAACATCCTGGAAAACCCCGGATGGTACACCTCATATACACCCTACCAGGCAGAGATATCACAGGGAAGGCTGGAAGCCCTGCTCAACTTCCAGACGGTGGTGATGGACATGACGGGCATGGAGCTGGCCAACGCTTCCATGCTGGATGAGGCCACTGCTGCAGCCGAAGCCATGATCATGATGGCCAACCTTCGCAAGCGCTCGGCCGTGAAAAAGGGAGCCAACGTCTTCTTTGTGGACGAGAACACCTTCCCCCAAACCATCGAGGTGCTGAAGACCCGTTCCGAACCCCTCGACATAGAGTTGAAGATTGGCAAATACCAGGACCTGCAATTTGATGAGAAAATCTTTGGTGCCCTGGTTCAGTACCCGGCTGCCGACGGGAAGATAGAAGACTACCAGGATTTTGTTGCCAAAGCCCACGACAACGGCACCCTGGTAGCTGTAGCGGCCGACATCATGAGCCTGGCGTTGCTTACCCCGCCGGGCGACTGGGGTGTGGATGTCGTGGTCGGTTCCACCCAGCGTTTTGGTGTTCCCATGGGCTATGGCGGTCCCCACGCAGCCTATTTCGCCACCCGCGATGAATACAAGCGGAAAGTACCCGGTCGCATCATTGGTGTCTCCAAGGATGCCCAGGGGCATTATGCCCTGAGGATGGCCCTGCAGGTGCGCGAGCAGCACATCAAGAGGGAAAGGGCCACTTCCAACATCTGTACCGCGCAGGCCCTTTTGGCCTCGATGGCCTCCATGTATGCCGTCTATCACGGTCCGGAAGGCCTGAAGCGCATAGCACGCCACATCCATTCGGCAGCCACACTGGTGAGCGACAAGCTGGAAGAAATGGGATACGGGCAGGAGAACAAGGATTATTTCGACACCTTGCGCATCAAACTGCCCGGCAACATCAAGGCCGACGACATCAGAAAGGTGGCCCTCGAGCATGAGGTCAACTTCTATTATGCCGATGAAAAGACCATTGACATCAGCCTCGACGAGAAAACCCTGGTGGGCGATGTCAACCTGATACTGAAAATTTTTGCCACGGCCGCCGGCAAGAAGGCTCCTGAGATCAATGAAATACCGGATCAGCAGAGGTTCGACAAAAAATACAACCGTAAGAGCGACTTTCTGAAGCTGGACCTTTTCCACCGGTTTCATTCAGAAACCTCAATGATGCGCTATATCAAAAAACTGGAGCGAAAAGATTACTCACTGGCCCATTCGATGATCTCACTCGGCTCGTGCACCATGAAGCTCAATGCCGCCACAGAGCTTTTGTCGCTGAGCTGGCCGGAATTTACAGGCCTGCACCCTTATGTGCCCACAGACCAGGCCCAGGGGTACATGGAGCTGATCGAAGGACTGGAGAACCAACTCAAGGCGATCACCGGTTTTCACAAGTTCTCCTTCCAGCCCAACTCGGGCGCAGCAGGTGAACATACCGGACTGATGGTGATCCGTCAGTACCACATCGATCATGGCAACAGCCACCGCAACGTGGTGCTGGTTCCTTCCTCCGCACACGGAACCAACCCGGCCAGCGGCATCATGGCAGGCATGAGAGTGGTGGTGGTCGAATGCGACGAGAACGGCAACATTGACGTGGAAGACCTGAAAAAGAAAGCCGAAGAGAACAGCCAGAACCTGGCCGCTTTCATGGTTACCTATCCTTCCACACACGGGGTCTTTGAAAGCAAGATCAAAGAGATGAATGACATCATCCACCAGAACGGCGGAATGGTGTATTTTGACGGGGCCAACCTGAATGCCCAGCTGGGGCTAACCAACCCGGTGGTCACCGGCGCCGATGTGGGCCACCTGAACCTGCACAAGACCTTTGCCATCCCCCACGGCGGTGGTGGTCCGGGCATGGGTCCCATCGGAGCGGTTGAAAAGCTGGCTCCCTACCTGCCCAAGCATCCGTTTTTCGAGACAGGTGGAGAGAAAGGCATCACGGCCGTTGCGGCTGCACCTTTTGGCAGTCCCAGCATCCTGCCCATCTCCTACGGCTTTATCAAGATGCTGGGAGCCGAAGGTCTTCAGAAAGTGGGCGAGACGGCCATCCTCAATGCCAACTATATAGCCGCCTCGCTGAAAGACACCTACGGCATT
>CAJXLE010000078.1 GCA_913055895.1 uncultured Bacteroidota bacterium
AGCTCAGTTGGTAGAGCAGCGGTCTCCAAAACCGCCGGTCGTGAGTTCGAGTCTTACCACCCGTGCTAAATCTTTTTTTAGGATGAAGATCAAATCTTATTTGAGAGACTCTTACAACGAACTGGTACACAAAGTATCATGGCCAACATGGAGTGAGCTGCAGCGTAGTGCTGTTATCGTTATGGTTGCTTCCTTAATTATCGCGGTGATTGTATTCGCGATGGATTTTTCTTTCAGAAATCTGATGGATTTCGTGTATAGTATGTTTTATTAAATGAATAAGGTGTGCTGAAATGGCTGAAAATGACAAGAGATGGTACGTACTCAGGGCAATAGGGGGCAAGGAAAAGCAGGTGAAGGAGTACCTAGAGAACGAAATTTCGAAGGGGAAGATCGGTGAATTTGTCAGTCAGGTGCTTATTCCGACCGAAAAAGTATACCAGATCCGTAACGGGAAGAAAATCAGCAAAGAACGCAATTTCTTCCCCGGGTATGTTTTGGTCGAAGCCAATCTGACAGCCGATACCCAGCATTACCTTGAAAATCTGCCCAATGTCATAGGTTTCCTGAAGAACGAAGGCAGCAAGCCTTCTCCCCTGCGCAAAAGCGAGGTGAACAGGATCCTGGGTAAAGTAGATGAGTTGGCAGAAGGGGGAGAGGAGCTAAATACACCTTTCTATGTTGGGGAGAGCGTAAAGGTAATCGATGGCCCTTTCAACAACTTCAACGGTGTGATCGAAGAAGTCAACGAGGAGAAGAAGAAGTTGAAAGTCATGGTAAAGATTTTTGGAAGAAAAACCCCACTCGAATTGAGTTTCATGCAAGTTGAAAAAGAATAATTTATTAAGTTTTTAATGCTATGGCAAAAAAAGTTGAAGGTGTAATCAAATTACAAATACGTGGGGGTCAGGCAAACCCTTCTCCACCGGTTGGCCCGGCCCTGGGTGCCAAGGGCGTCAACATCATGGAGTTTTGTAAGAAGTTCAACGCCAAAACACAAGATAAATCCGGAAAAGTCATTCCGGTGATCATAACCGTTTATTCCGATAAATCCTTTGATTTTGTTACCAAAACACCCCCTGCACCGATCCAGTTGCTGGAGGCGGCCAAGCTGAAAGGTGGTTCCTCCGAACCCAACCGGGAAAAAGTTGGGGCAGTGAACTGGGATCAGGTTAAGACCATTGCCGAAGACAAGATGGAAGACCTCAATGCCTTCACCATTGAGTCGGCTATGAAGATGGTAGCAGGCACGGCCAGAAGCATGGGAATCAACGTGAAGGGCAAATTTCCTGGTAACAACTAAAACCAAACGAAACAATGGCTAAAGTAACCAAGAATAGAAAAAGTGTCTTAGAAAAGTTTGATAAGACTCAGTTATATAAACTGGAAGAAGCAGCTCAACTGGTCAAGGACATTACCACAACCAATTTTGATGCTTCGGTCGATCTGGACGTACGCCTGGGCGTGGACCCCAGAAAACCCAACCAGATGGTGCGCGGGGTGGTCACCCTCCCACACGGCACCGGCAAGACCATCCGGGTTTTGGCACTGGTCAATGCCGATAAAGAAGAGGAAGCCAAAAATGCAGGAGCCGATTACGTGGGACTGGATTACATTGACAAGATCAAGGAAGGATGGCTCGATTTTGACGTGGTCATTACCCAGCCATCGGTGATGCCCAAAGTAGGTCCCCTGGGCAAGGTCCTTGGCCCCCGTGGCCTGATGCCCAACCCCAAGAGCGGCACCGTTACCGACGATGTCGGACAGGCCATAGAGGAGATCAAAAAAGGAAAGATTGATTTTAAGGTGGATAAGACAGGCATTGTGCATACCTCCATCGGAAAAGTATCTTTCGATGCCAAACAAATTGCGGATAATGCCAGGGAATTTTTAAACACCATCCGCAAACTCAAACCTACAGCCGCCAAAGGCACCTACATCAAGAGTGTTACCCTGTCCAGTACGATGAGTCCCGGAATCAAGATTGATCCGAGCGACCTGAGAAAGACTGCTTAATGCCAACACCTAACCAAAGAATTTGACAGCTCTATGAAACGAAGAGAGGAAAAACAACAAATTGTCAACGACCTGATTGAAGATATAAAGAACACCACCCATTTTTATCTGGCCGATATCTCCGGGCTAAATGCGCAGGAGACTACTGAGCTGAGAAGGAAGTGTTTTGAAAACGATCTGAAGTTGACAGTCGTCAAGAACACCCTGATGAAAAGGGCGCTCGATGCAGTGGATTTCGAGTCGGAGGAACTGGAACAGGTGCTGGAAGGCCCCACTTCACTTATTTTGACAGAAAAAGGCAATGCCCCGGCCAAACTGATCCAGGATTTCAGGAAGAAAAAGGAAAAACCCCTGCTCAAAGGGGCCTTTGTGGAAGAATCCATCTATATTGGCGATGATAAACTGGATGATCTTGCAAAGATCAAATCGAAGGAAGAACTGCTGGGCGACCTGATATTGCAACTGCAATCACCTATGAACGACGTGATATCTTCACTGAAATCCGGAAGCCACATCCTAGCTGGAGTAGTGAAAACCTTATCAGAAAAGGAAGAGTAAAACAATTAAAAATTCATTAAAAATTAAGAAAAAATGGCAGATTTAAAAGCGCTTGCAGAAGAATTAGTTAACTTGAGTGTAAAGGAAGTTAACGAATTAGCAGACATATTGAAAGACGAATATGGAATTGAACCAGCCTCTGCTCCTGTTGTAGCTGCAGGACCTGCCGAGGGTGCAGAAGGAGGCCAGGCTGAAGAGCAAACCGAATTTGATGTAATCCTGAACTCAGCCGGTAGTGCCAAACTGCAAATCGTTAAGCTGGTAAAGGAATTATCAGGCCTCGGACTCAAAGAAGCCAAGGAATTGGTAGATTCCCTGCCCAAACCGGTTAAGGAGCAAATGCCCAAGGAAGAAGCCGAACAATTGAAGGCCAAACTTGAGGACGCCGGCGCAGAAGTTGAACTTAAGTAGTATTCGGTCAGGCTCATATGATAGAGGTTTTGAATCCTAAAACAGACTAGGATTCTTAACCTTTTTTCCCTATTTATGGGGGTTACCAATTTTTTATTGTAGTGGTTAGTTATTAATTCTTGGAATAAAATGACAGAACAAACATCCAACCAACGCATCACATTTGCATCAACCAAGAATCAATTACCCTATCCTGATTTCTTAGAAATACAACTCCAATCGTTTCAAAACTTTTTTCAGTTAAACACCACACCGGAAGAGCGGAAGCAGGAGGGACTGTATCAGGTGTTCCAGGAGAATTTCCCGATCACCGACACACGTAACAATTTTGTCCTGGAGTTTCTTGATTATACTGTCGACCCACCCCGGTACACCATACAGGAGTGCCTCGAGCGCGGTCTTACCTACAGTGTACCTCTGAAGGCCAAACTGAAACTCTATTGCACCGATCCCGAGCACGAAGATTTTGATACGGTTATCCAGGATGTTTATTTCGGTACCGTTCCCTATATGACTGAGAAAGGTTCTTTCGTCATCAACGGAGCCGAGAGGGTGGTTGTTTCCCAGCTGCACCGTTCACCCGGTGTCTTTTTCGGACAAAGCATACATGCCAACGGTACCAAGTTGTATTCGGCGCGTATCATACCTTTCCGGGGCTCCTGGATTGAATTTGCCACCGATGTGAACAACGTGATGTATGCCTACATCGACCGCAAGAAGAAGCTGCCCGTGACAACCCTGCTGCGGGCCATCGGTTATGAAGGTGATAAGAACATACTGGAAATCTTCAATCTGGCAGACGAGATGAAAGTCTCCAAGCCCAACCTGGAGAAGTTGGTGGGCCGTAAGCTTGCTGCCCGCGTGCTGCGCAGTTGGGTTGAGGATTTCGTGGATGAGGACACCGGCGAGGTCGTCTCTATCGAGCGTAATGAAGTGGTGATTGAAAGGGATACCGTGATTGAAGAAAAACACATTGACCAGATCATTGACTCTGGCGCCGATACCATCCTGCTTCACCGCGAAGACCAGTCGCAATCCGACTATGCCATCATCTACAACACCCTCCAGAAGGATCCTTGTAACTCTGAAAAGGAAGCAGTACTCCAGATATATCGTCAGCTCCGCAATGCCGAGCCACCCGATGAGGCTACCGCCCGCGATGTGATCGACAAGCTGTTCTTCTCCGACCAGCGTTATGACCTGGGCGAAGTGGGCCGTTACCGTCTCAACAGGAAGCTCAACCTCGATACCTCGATCGACACCAAGGTGCTGACCAACGACGACATCATTGAGATCATCAAATACCTGATTGAGCTGATCAACTCGAAGACCAACGTCGATGACATCGACCACCTGAGCAACCGACGTGTACGTACCGTAGGCGAGCAGCTCTACAACCAGTTTGGTGTAGGCCTTGCCCGCATGGCCCGTACCATACGTGAGCGGATGAACGTGCGCGACAACGAGGTGTTCACCCCCATCGACCTGATCAACTCGAAGACCCTCTCATCGGTGATCAACTCTTTCTTTGGCACCAACCAGCTGTCGCAGTTTATGGACCAGACCAACCCGCTGGCTGAGATGACCCACAAGCGCCGTATGTCAGCCCTTGGGCCCGGCGGCCTCTCGAGGGAGAGGGCAGGCTTTGAAGTACGCGACGTCCACTACACCCACTACGGACGGCTATGCCCCATCGAGACGCCGGAAGGACCCAATATTGGCCTGATCTCTTCCATGTGCGTCTACGCCAAGATCAACAACCTGGGATTCATTGAAACGCCCTACCGCAAAGTGGAGGAGGGCAAGGTCAACCTCACCGGCCAGGGAGCCATTTACCTGAGTGCCGAAGAGGAAGAAGCCAAGATGATTGCCCAGGCCAACGCTTCTATAGACGACGAGGGCGGTTTTCAGACCGAGAGGGTGAAAGCCCGTCACGACGGCGACTTCCCCTACGCCGAGTCGAGCACGGTCGATTTGATGGACGTGGCACCCAACCAGATTGCCTCCATCGCAGCATCCCTCATACCCTTCCTGGAACACAACGACGCCAACCGCGCCCTGATGGGTTCCAACATGATGCGCCAGGCTGTGCCCCTGCTTAAGCCCGACTCACCCATCGTGGGTACAGGACTGGAAAAATCAGTGGCACACGACTCACGCCTGCAGATTGTAGCTGAAGGCGATGGTACCATCGAATATGTGGATGCCCGCGAGATCGTCGTCCGTTATGAACAAACCGAGGAAGAAAAATTTGTAAGCTTCCAGGGCGATGTCAAACGCTACTCACTGATCAAATATCAGAAGACCAACCAGAACACCAGCATCACCCTTCGCCCTATCGTGCGCCGCGGACAGAAAGTGAAGAAGGATGAGATCCTTACCGAAGGTTACGGCACACAGGATGGTGAGCTGGCACTGGGCAAAAACCTGAAGGTAGCTTTCATGCCCTGGAAAGGATACAACTTTGAAGACGCCATTGTGATATCCGAGAATGTGGTCAAGAACGATGTGTTCACCTCCATCCATATTGAAGAGTATGTCATGGAAGTGCGCGATACCAAGCGGGGACTGGAAGAGCTGACCGCCGACATACCCAATGTCAGTGAGGAAGCCACCAAGGACCTCGATGAGAACGGCATCATTCGCATCGGCGCTCATATCAAGCCCGGCGATATCATGATCGGTAAGATTACACCCAAAGGCGAATCCGATCCTTCACCCGAGGAGAAACTTCTGCGTGCCATCTTCGGCGACAAAGCCGGCGATGTGAAGGATGCTTCCCTAAAGGCCTCCCCGTCGCTCAACGGCATTGTCATCGACAAGAAGCTCTTCAACCGCGCCATGAAGGACAAAAAATCCAAGGGTGCCGATAAAGAAAAACTCGAGAGCCTGGACCAGGAGTACGGCCAGAAAATCGACGAGCTCACCAACCGGCTGATAGACAAGCTGACGGTGATGGTAAATGGCAAAACCTCCCAGGGCGTGAAAGATTATTTCAACGCCACTGTGGTGCCCAAAGGCAAGAAGTTTACCCAGAAACTGCTCCAGGATATCGATTATACCACTGTCAGTCCCAAGAAATGGACCACCGACAAGAGCAAGAACCAGGTCATCAAGACCTTGCTGCACAACTACAACATTGAGCGCCGCGAGATAGAAGCTCAGCTGCGCCGTGAGAAGTACAACATCACCATTGGCGATGAACTGCCCACCGGCATCGTTCAGATGGCCAAGGTTTATATTGCCAAGAAACGCAAAATTACCGTAGGCGACAAGCTGGCCGGACGGCACGGTAACAAAGGCATCATCTCCAAGATTGTCCGTACCGAAGACATGCCTTTCCTGGAAGACGGAACACCTGTCGACATTGTACTGAACCCGCTGGGTGTGCCCTCCAGGATGAACCTCGGACAGATCTACGAGTCCGTCCTTGGTTGGGCCGGAGAAAAGCTGGGTCTGAAATTCTCCACACCCATCTTTGATGGCGCCTCTCTGGAGGAGATCAACCAGTACACCGACAAGGCCGGGTTGCCCCCTTATGGCAAGACCCACCTGTACGACGGGGGTACCGGCGAACGCTTTGACCAGCCTGCTACCGTGGGAGTGATTTACATGCTGAAACTCGGGCACATGGTGGAAGATAAGATCCATGCCCGTTCCATAGGACCATACTCGCTGATTACCCAACAGCCCCTGGGTGGTAAAGCCCAGTTTGGCGGACAGCGTTTTGGTGAAATGGAGGTATGGGCCCTTGAGGCTTTCGGCGCTTCCAACATCCTGCAGGAAATGTTAACCGTCAAATCCGACGACGTCAACGGAAGGGCCAAGGCTTACGAGAGCATCGTTAAAGGCGATCCCCTGCCTGCTGCAGGCATCCCCGAATCATTCAACGTCTTGTTGCATGAGCTCAGGGGTTTGGGATTGAGCATCAAAATGATCAAGGAATAGATCATCACAGGCTTGCTCCCTACGTTATTTATTAGGTTGTGTTTTAAAAATTATTTAGATCTATGTCATTCAGAAGGGATAATAAAGTATCAAGCGATTTTAATAAAGTTGCTGTAGGTCTCGCTTCACCCGAAGAAATATTGGAGCAGTCGCACGGAGAAGTCCTTAAGCCGGAGACCATCAACTACAGGACCTATAAGCCCGAGCGGGACGGTCTGTTTTGTGAGCGGATTTTTGGTCCGGTTAAGGATTACGAATGTCATTGCGGCAAATACAAGCGCATTCGTTATAAGGGGATTGTCTGCGACCGATGTGGTGTGGAGGTGACCGAGAAGAAGGTGAGGCGTGAACGGATGGGTCACATCTCCCTGGTCGTTCCCGTTGCCCACATATGGTATTTCCGGTCTCTTCCAAACAAGATCGGATTGCTGCTGGGGCTGCCCACCAAGAAGCTTGATTCCATCATATACTATGAGCGATATGTAGTGATCAATCCCGGCATCAAAGCCCAGGACGGCATCAAGTACCTGGATTTCCTGACCGAGGAGGAATATCTCGACATTCTGGAGTCACTGCCCAAGGAGAATCAACAACTGGACGATTCCGATCCCGACAAGTTCGTTGCCGACATGGGTGCTGAAGCTCTTTACAAGCTGCTGGCCCAGATCAACCTCGATGAATTGTCTTTCTTTCTTCGCGATAAGGCTGACAATGAAACATCGCAGCAAAGGAAGAAGGAAGCCCTTAAGCGTCTGCAGGTTGTAGAAGCTTTCCGGGGTTCAACGGAAACCAACCGGCCCGAATGGATGATCACCAAAGTAGTGCCTGTCATCCCGCCCGAGTTAAGGCCCCTGGTGCCCCTCGATGGCGGTCGGTTTGCCACCAGCGATTTGAACGACCTGTACCGCAGGGTGATCATACGTAACAACCGGCTCAAGCGACTCATCGAGATCAAGGCGCCTGAGGTGATCCTGCGCAACGAAAAGCGCATGCTCCAGGAAGCCGTCGACTCCCTGTTCGACAACTCGCGTAAATCCAATGCCGTCAAAACCGACTCCAATCGTGCTCTTAAGTCACTCAGCGACAGCCTGAAAGGCAAGCAGGGCCGCTTCCGTCAGAACCTGCTGGGTAAGCGTGTCGACTATTCTGCCCGTTCGGTCATTAGCGTCGGTCCGGAACTGAAGATGCACGAATGCGGTATTCCAAAGGATATGGCTGCCGAGCTCTACAAACCTTTCATCATCCGCAAACTCATTGAAAGGGGTATTGTTAAAACCGTTAAGTCGGCCAAGAAGATTGTCGACCGCAAGGATCCCGTCGTATGGGATATCCTGGAAAACGTGATGAAAGGCCATCCGGTGATGCTCAACCGTGCACCAACATTGCACCGCCTGGGTATACAGGCTTTCCAGCCCAAGCTTATTGAAGGTAAGGCCATCCAGCTGCACCCCTTGGTGTGTACACCCTTTAACGCCGATTTTGACGGCGACCAGATGGCTGTGCACCTGCCTCTGGGTAATGCGGCCATCGTGGAAGCTCAGTTGCTGATGCTTTCCACCCACAATGTGCTGAATCCTGCCAATGGCGCACCCATTACCGTGCCATCGCAGGATATGGTGCTCGGCCTGTATTACATCACCAAGGAACGCAAAGGTGCCCGGGGCGAAGGTCTTACTTTTTATTCACCCGAGGAGGCTATCATTGCCTACAACGAAGGTGCGGCCGAGCTTCATGCCGGCGTAAAAGTGCGCATCAACGATTATGATGAGCAGGGCAATGAAGTGAGCAAAGTGGTGGAAACCACTATAGGAAGAATCATTTTCAACCAATACATCCCCAAAGGTTTTGGTTTTGTCAACAGCCTGCTGACCAAAAAATCCCTGAGGGATTTGATCGGTGAGGTGCTCAAACGCACCGACGCCAATCAGATAGCCAAGTTCCTCGACAACATCAAGGACCTTGGTTTCAACACCGCCTTCCGCGGCGGCCTTTCGTTTAACCTGGACGACATCATCATACCCGAAGAAAAAGACGAGCTGGTGCCCTCAGGTTATGAGCAGGTGGACGAGGTGATGAACAATTACAACATGGGATTCATCACCAACAAGGAAAGGTACAACCAGATCATCGACGTCTGGACCCATACCAATGCCAACCTGACCCAGATACTGATGAAGCAGCTCAGTACCGACAACCAGGGTTTCAACTCGGTCTTTATGATGCTCGACTCCGGTGCACGGGGTTCGAAAGAGCAGATACGTCAGCTATCCGGCATGAGGGGCCTGATGGCCAAACCCCAGAAATCGGGAACCTCGGGTTCAGAGATTATCGAAAACCCCATTCTATCCAACTTTAAAGAAGGTCTGAGCGTACTGGAGTATTTCATCTCCACCCACGGTGCCCGCAAGGGTCTGGCCGACACAGCTCTTAAAACAGCCGATGCCGGTTACCTGACGCGCCGCCTGGTGGACGTGTCGCAGGATGTGATCGTCCGCGAAGAAGATTGCGGTACCCTGCGCGGTTTGGTGGTTGGTCCCATCAAGAAAAACGAAGAGGTGATCGAGACCCTTGGCGAAAGGATTCTCGGGCGCCTGGCCGTACACGACATTTATCATCCCTTCACAGGGGAACTGATCATAGAGGCCGGCAACATGATCGACGAAAATATTGCCCAGCAGATAGAAGAATCGCCGCTGGAGCAGATCGAGATTCGTTCGGTGCTGACCTGTGAAACCAAGGACGGGGTATGCTCCAAATGTTACGGCCGCAACTTGGCCACCGGCAAGCTGGTGGAGAAAGGCGAGTCGGTAGGCGTCATTGCTGCCCAGTCGATCGGAGAGCCCGGTACACAGCTTACCCTGCGGACTTTCCACGTGGGTGGTACCGCCTCCAACATTGCTGCCAACTCCAGCATCACATCCAAATACGATGGTTACCTGGAGATCGACGAGCTTCGCACAGTCCAGAAAGTGGAAGAAGACGGCAAGAAAGTCGACATCGTCATCGGACGGTTGGCCGAACTGCGCATAGTGGACAAGAACACCAACATCGTTCTGACCACCAACAACATACCCTATGGTTCCCGACTCTATTTCAACAGCGGCGACGAAGTGAAGAAGGGCGATGTGATCTGTGAGTGGGATCCCTACAACGCTGTGATCATCTCCGAGGCCGAAGGACGCGTGAAATTCAAGAATGTCATCAATGGCATCACCTACAAGGAAGAATCCGACGAGCAAACCGGCTTCAAGGAGAAAGTCATCATTGAGACCAAAGACAAGAAGAAGAACCCCGAAGCCCACATTGTCGACAACCAGGATAATCCGCTGAAGACATACAACCTGCCTGTAGGAGCCCACGTGGTTGTGCAGGAGGATGACGAGGTCAAGACCGGCGACATACTGGTTAAGATACCACGTACTGTGGGCAAGTCGGGCGACATCACCGGTGGTCTGCCGCGTGTCACCGAGCTGTTTGAAGCCCGCAACCCGTCGAACCCGGCTGTGGTCTCCGAGATCGACGGTGAAGTATCCTTCGGCAAGATCAAGCGGGGTAACCGTGAGATCATCATCCAGTCGAAGACAGGAGAGATCAAGAAATACCTGGTCTCCCTGTCGAAGCAGATACTGGTTCAGGAGAACGACTACGTCAAGGCAGGAACGCCCCTGTCCGACGGCGCCATCACGCCCTCCGATATACTCTCCATCAAGGGACCAACCAAGGTTCAGGAGTACATCGTCAACGAAGTGCAGGAGGTATACCGCCTGCAGGGTGTGAAGATCAACGACAAGCACTTCGAGATCATTGTCCGTCAGATGATGAGAAAAGTGCTCATCGAAGATCCCGGCGACACCAAGTTTTTGGAAAACCAGATAGCCGACAAGTGGGAGTTCCAGGAAGAAAACGACTGGATCTACGACAAGAAGGTGATCACCGAGGCAGGCGATTCCGAAAATCTGCGCAAAGGACAGATCACCACCACCCGGAAGCTGAGGGACGAGAACTCCATGCTCAAGCGCCGGGACCTTAAGCCCGTTGAGGCCCGTGATGCCGTACCTGCTACTTCAAGCCAGAAGCTACAGGGCATCACAAGAGCAGCCTTGCAAACCAAGAGCTTCCTATCGGCCGCTTCTTTCCAGGAAACAACACGTGTTCTGAATGAAGCAGCCATACGAGGCAAGGAAGATCCGTTGATCGGGCTGAAGGAAAACGTGATCGTAGGTCACAAGATACCTGCTGGTACCGGCAACAGGGATTTCGATGACATCATCGTCGGTTCCATGGACGACTACGAGCAGATGACCAAAAGTGAGAAGGAAAAACAGGAACAGGAAGCCCACTCCAAATAACCCCAAAGCTCTATGAGCGATCAACAGCAAGGAAACAACGACGATTCCAATAACAAGAATCAGCTCAACATCAACCTGAGCGAAGAAGTGGCACAGGGCATCTATTCCAACCTGGCCGTGATCAACCACTCCAGCTCGGAATTCATACTCGACTACATCCGGGTGATGCCCGGTATGCCACAGGCCCAGGTCAAAAGCCGGGTGATCATGACCCCCGAGCACGCCAAACGTTTTCTCAATGCTTTGCGCGACAACATTGAGAAATATGAAGAAGCTTACGGCGAGATCGAAGTGAAAAAGCAGGGCAGGGGGCCTGATATGCCCATGAATTTTGGCGGACCCACGGCGCAGGCGTGAGGAAGAAGGCTGAGATGAAGAAGGCTAAGAAGAAGGCTAAGGCTAAGGGAGAAGAAGGCTAAGAAGAAGGCCTTAGATTGTTGAATTTTCTGGAGCCTAGTGTTCTAGCGGTTGGATGTTGAAGCGTTGAAAGTTGAAAACGGTTGAATCTTGAAGAGCTGAAGATTGAGAATACTTAATGCATAAGAACAGACCCGATGTCTATAGACGTCTGTTATAAGATAAAAAAAAGAGGCTGGTCCGGCGATCAGCCTCTTTTTTGTTTATCTGCCCTTAGCAGATTGTCATTTGATGGCCATTGGAGCGACTGGAACCTTCACCGGTCATGGGTATGTTCCACAAACACCCTTTTAACTCCGGCATAGTCAACGGTTCCTTCCTGCTCGATATAATCGATCAGGTTTTGAGCTGTGGTCACGTAAAGTGATTCACCTTCGTCGCTATGGTCAAACTCATAGGACGAGGCGATGTAGCTGTTGAGCCCGACCTGGTAGGTTGAATCAGGGTCCGGCTTATTGCCGTTTTTGTCAAGAATTTCCACATGTTCAACTTCATCCGCCTCATTGAGATGCAGGCTGTACTGCCCGCCGGAGATTTGAAGGTCGACGTGGCCATGATGGGATGCGTTTCGAATGAGGGATTTGATTTCTGCTGGCCTCATCTCGTATTCGATCAGCTCATTGCCGAAGGGATCCAGTGCATAGATGGTCTTCACGCGTATTGGCCCCTGTGGTATCTCACCTATGCGGATGCCCCCGTTGTTCTGGAAGGCAAAATCCAGGTCGTGCATCTTACGCTGTGCATCGGTAAAAAGTGAACCCAGTTCATCTTTGCCCCGTATGTCGGAGGCAGCTTCACCGATCACCCGGTTCAGGGCTTCGTTGTTCCGGTATTGTTTGACCAGGGAATCCAGCGCGGGACTGGACGGTTGGTAGTTCGCCAGTGATACCATCTCTGCTGAGCGATCTGTGAGTTTGCCTTCCTGGAAGGTAAGGGTGACTTTGCCCACATATTCCATATCATCTCCGGCCTGGCTGAGCAAAACATCATTGATCACCTGCGGGGTGTCGACCAGGGTATGGGAGTGGCCGCCCAGAATGGCGTCGAACTGTTCATATGTCGAGGCAAGTTTTTTATCGGTATCGTACCCCAGGTGGGTCAGCCCGATGAAGGCATCATAGCTGTTGTGCCGGTCCATATAATTGCCGGCCGATTCAAGGGGATCGGTGAAGACGATGTCCCGGACTTTGTCGGGATGGGTGGAGGGCACCCCGTTGTTTCCCAACTCGACGAGTCCCAGGAAAAAGAGCTTGTAACCACCTTCTTCCAGTACGACATAGGGCTCTGTCCGGGGCACAACGGCATCCCGGGTATCCATGTTGGCGCAGATGAACGGGAAATTGGCCTGTTCCATGCGTTTTTTGAACACCTCCTGGCCATAGTCGAACTCGTGGTTGCCCACCGTGGAGGCCTGGTAACCCACCCTGTTCATCAAATCCACCATGGGGTATCCTTTATCCTCGTAAAAGTCGACCACGGGATTTCCGCTGAAAATGTCTCCTGCACTGACCAGCACTACATGGTCATACTTTTTTTCCATCTCTTTTTTATAAGCATCCAGCTTTCCGAAATGGTCCAGCGAGGCATGCATGTCGTTGGTGTGCAGGATGGCGATGCGGGTCGTCTCAGCCTGGTCGGTCTCTTCCGGCGAACAGGCAAAAAGGCTCATTGCCAGTGTTGCCAGAAGCAGGATTCTGGTGATTTTCATATCAGGTATTTTTGGGTTTTATGAACAATACATCATCCTCAGAGAGCCGTCCGGTGATTTTTTGGATATTGCCATCGCCATCGGTCACTACATAGGGGCCCCTGGGCATTTCATTTCCGTGTTCCAGGGCAAATTTCTGTACGGCTTCTTTGACCCTTGCTCCTTTGAACAATTCTATGGCTCGATGGTTTACAGTCACCTTCATGTTGTAACGTTGATAGTTGATGGGTTCAACCTTTCCCGGGCCAAGAATCCAACTCCTGTAAAGGCGCTGGACGGATGAACAGGTCCCGGCGGGAAAAAGCTTATTTCTTCTGACGGCTGATCAGCAAAGATACTGTTTTTTACAGGAAGTATTGCCTTCTGGCTATCTAAGTATTGCCTTCTGACCACCTGTTTCAACTTTTGAACCTGCAACTTGTTATAAATAAGCAACTCCAAAAAGAGATGATATGAAAAACAACATCCTGGGATGGTTTGAGATACCTGTCCAGGTGATAGGTGGATATTTTTCGCAGGCAGCAATTTATTGCGCTTTTTAACCAAAAATGAGCCTCCAGGCTCCATTGAAAGATCTACACCAAGCCCTTTTGTAAAGGTGAATTTTTATGCTGATCTATTAAAAAGGTTGTATATTTAGGGTTTCAATTATTTGAATAGACCGACCTAACAAGAAAATGCCTCTCCTCCGAATTCAAAAGATAATGATCGGAGACAAATTCCACA